>JBEKKG010000103.1:0-12741 GCA_050010835.1 Planctomycetota bacterium | reverse complement strand
TCAGTAAATGCGTGGCCCAGAGCGTACCGCGGGCGTCCCGCCCGCCTTCGTCCTCGCGCCCTGCCAGCCTGCCACGAGCGGGCGGGACGCCCGCGGTACATTTGCTGACATGCACCCGGCGGTACTGGTTGCACCGCATTGCGCTGGAATGCAATCTCGCGAGCCAGTGGCGGCGAAGTGCAGGCTGGTCTATCCGGAGCGGTACTGTGATGGTTTCATCCTGCTGGACGACAGCCGCCAGAGACTTCGAGAGGTTGTCAACTGGGGTCATGGCCTTTCTGGATAAGCGGTGTTTGCGGCTGCATGAAGGGCGCTTGAATGTTCAGCCATGCTGGCGCGCTCCAGCCTTTGTTGGTTTCCGTCAATGGGCAACGCAGAGCCTTGAGGCATGAGGCTTTGGGAACTCGGCGTTGGGCTTTCGGTGTACACGGTATAGAGACCAAGCATAAACCTCAAGCGGAGAGTAGAAGCCCATGTTGATGAGATCTTTGTGGTTCGGTTTTGTTGCTATGGGCGCTGTCGGCCTTGCGGAGGCCGGCGAAGAAGCCAGGAAAATAGCCTTTGACGGCAACGATGCTCTGAAAGGCTGGACGGTCACGGGCGACGTGACCATAGACCCGGCCAAAGCCCGCGAGGGCAAGAACGGGGCGTTGAAGGTCGGCGCCGGCGGCAAGGCTCTGCTTAAGCTCCGCGACAAGGACGAATCTGGCAAGGTTGATATCTGGGTCTACGACGATTGCACGGTGCCTGAGAACGCCAAGACAGGCCGGACAGGCCCGCGCTGGGGCCTCGTCCAGAACGACGGGAGGTTGTTTGCCATCGGCATACTCTATGCAGCCTATCTCGGCGGCAATGAAGGTTACACTGCCACCCTTTGCAATGGCGTGCAGTGGTTCGATCAATTGGCTTGGCTCGGCATTAACCGCGCGCCTGCCGCCTGGCACAAGTGGACGTTCGACTTCGATCCCGAGGTGGGCATCCAGGTCCGCCATAACGACAAGGAAGTCAAGGCCGTGGACCCCGGCAAAATGGATTTTACGGGCTTCAGCGCCATCGCCATCTGGGGCGACAGTGGCAAGGGCCGGGAGCAGAACATCTGGGTGTCCGATCTGTCCATCACGCTGGGCGGCCCGACGAAGTTCCAGCCCGTGGCCGCCGGCGAGGCCGACGCGTATGACGAGAAGGCGCTAGCCGCGGATGAGGCCACACACCGGCCAGTCCCAATCTACACCAAGGACAACGCCCCCGCCGCGCCCAAGCTCGAAGACCTGCCTCTGAAAGACAGCGTCTCGCAGTACGGCATCACCTGGACGTTCGATCAGCCTGCGCGCGCCGGGCAGTTCATCACCGGGGATTGGTACGTCGTTGGCCCGGTGACGGTCAAGGCCCTTGACCCCAAGCCGCTGTACGGCAGCGAGATCCCGAAGCGCGAACTGGACCGCCAGGACAGGGAGCGCAAGGAAGAGCAGCGCGTGCGCAACGGCTTCATGCTCAACCCGCCGGCACAAATGAAAGTCTCCTACGATAGCGGCGTGCACAACTGGTTCGATCCCGCGCTCATCCAGAAGCTGCCCGTGGCGCTGAAGCCCGGCGATGCGCTGGTCTCCACAATCAGCATGCCCAAGGGCTTGAAGCTCTACGCCCCGCTGCGGAAGCCGATCGAGCGCGGCGTGGACGACAGCAGCCCCATCCGTTGCGCCGCGGTCCTGACGTGCGTGGGCGAGCCGCAGCCGGCGGACGCGTTCCGCCCGGCCTTCTGCGACCGCCAGCCGCAGAAACATCTGGCCCGGGACCTCAAGCGCGAGTTGCTGCCCAGCGTTGCGGCGGCCGCGGGCAGGCCGAAGGTCGAGCCGTACGTGCGCTTCACCCAACGGCCTTGGGTCGGCACCTGCTTCTTCGGTTTCGAGGAGCCAGTGGAGAACATGCCGTCCTACGGGCAGCAGTACGGCCAGGTCTCAGGCATGGCGGCGCTGCTGCTGTGCACCGATTTGCAGCCCGAGCAGAAGGAACACCTGCTTGTCAACTACGTCCAGGTGGGGCTGGACCTCGGCGGCATGATCCGCGCGGGCCATCCCGGCTGGTCGGGCTGGGGCGGGCACGGCAGCGGGCGCAAGTTGCCCATCGTCTTTGCCGGGTTGCTGCTGGGCGACGAGCAACTGGCCAACATAAACCAGTCGTTTCCCAAGGCGAGTTTCGGCGAGGATGAACAGACCGCGTATGGCGATTGCTGGACCGGGGCGCAGGTGGTCTTCGCAGGCCACTCCGGCATTGATGCCGCCACGGGCGTGGGCCGGAACTTCGGGCGCGGCGATGAACGCTGGGGACCGTATGAACATACGCCACCCGCGCAGTGGGACGCCGGCCAGAAGAGAAGTGAGGCTTACCGCCGGGCGAACACCAGCGGCTGCTGGATTGGCGAGGCCCTGGCCCTGAGGCTGCTGCACGCTGAGAAAACGTGGGCCCACGACGCCTTCTTCGATTACGTGGACCGCTGGATGTACGAGAACGACGACGCCTTCGTCAAGACCATCAAAGAGGCGACCGGCAAGGACTACGGCACAGATCCCTTCGGCGAATTCCCGCGGCAAGGTTTCGCCTGGGACAAGTTCGCGGGCACGATGTGGGCCAAGTACCGTGCCACGTTCCAAGCCCCTACCGATGGCTGGAAGCAGAAGCACGACGACAGCTACTACCGCACGGCGATTGAGAAGGGCCAGAAACCGAAGTGAAGTAAGAAGGAAAAAAGGGGAAAGTTGTCCGCAGCCACACCAGCCTCTTGCTTTTTACTTGCAGTTCGCGCTCCAGGGCGCGCGCGGTCAAGCAGGTCAGGAAGGCGCCGTAGCGCCGAGTGCTGTTCGTAGGCCGGCCCAAGGGCCGCCAAAGTTCCCGCGCCCCGTCGGCCAAGGGATCGCCCCAGCAGGCCGACATTCCCGCCCTGTGCGCGCCTGGCGCACGATCTTCCACGGGTGGTAGGAAAGGGCGGGGTAAACGAAAAACGGCCAGCGGGGGAGTGCGCCGGGCAGAAGCCGCGATGAAAGCATAAAGCCATCGCGCACACTGCCCCGCTGTCTTCATTCCGCAAGCCTTTCTCACAGCAGCTTTGTCTGCCCCGGAATCGCCACGGGATAGATGCCGTCGGGGCTGGGTTTGACGGGCGGCTCCATGTCGAGCCCGATCTCCCCCAGCGGCGGGAAGGCAAACTTGGATTCGAGGGCTTGCTTCCAAGTGATCCGCTTGCCGGTGTAAACGCTCAGTTGGCCCAGCACCGTGGCCATAGTCGAATCGGCCAGAATCTTGGCGCGCTGGAAGGGTTTGCCTTCGCGGATGGATTGCAGAAACTCCGCATGCTCCACTTCGTAGGGCGACTTCTTTGACGTGTTAGCGTCTGCGCGCCAAGTGACGTTGCCGCGCAGGTCGGTGAAATACGGCGGCTGGAAGCCGGAGTAGTAACAGCGGCCCTTGGTGCCGTGATAGATGTCCTTGTTCGAACCGTGACAGTTATCGGCGGTGCGGCAGGCGCCATAAATGCACAGCCCGCTGGCAAATTCATAGACGGCGCAATGATGGTCGAAGGAAGTGCCCAGCGTGGTCTGGAAATGCGTCGCACGGCCGCCCAACCCGTAGGCCGCCTCCGGCATCACGTCGCCGGTGGCCCACAGCGCCGAGTCGAGATTGTGAATCAGCGACTGCGGAATGTCGTCGCCGGAGAGCCACGTGAAGTGATACCAGTTGCGGAACTGGTACTCCATCTCGGTCCATTCCGGCTTGCGCGCGATTAAGCTGTACGGACCGCGCAGGTAGTCGCACTGAATGGCGACGAGCTCGCCGATTTCGCCCGCCTGCATGCGCTGGACCGCTTCGCGCCGGCCGAGATGATAACGGTAGGTCACGCCGGCCAGAATCCCCGTCCCGTTCTTCTTGGAAAGTTCGTCCGCCTCCAGAATCCTGCTGATGCCGGCAACGTCCACCGCCGCGGGTTTCTCGACGAAGACGTGCTTCTTCGCCTGCACGGCGGCCAGCGCGTATTGCGCATGGAAACGCGAGGCGCAGGCAATCAGCACCATGTCGCAGTTTTCGATCACGCCGCGATAGGCGTTCAGCCCGCTGAACTGCCGCTCCTTGGGAACTTGAATCCGATCCTTGAATTTCGCAGTCAGGTTCTTGACCGCCAGTTCCGCCTTGTCGGCGAAGACGTCCGCGACGGCCCAGAGCGTGGTATTCGAGTCGCCCGTCATGGCGTCTACCGCCGCGCCCGAGCCGCGCCCGCCGCAGCCGACCAGGCCGAGCTTGAGGTTGTTGTTCTCCGCCGCGTAGGCAAAGCGAGCGGGATCAAGATTGCTGAGCAGCGTGGCGCCGGCCACGGCGGCTGAGGTTTTCAGAAAGTTACGGCGGTTCGCCACACTTTCGATTTTCCGCGAAGTGGTTTTCATGGTTGCCTCCTCTTGTTTGGTGAATGCCGAAGTGAGGATAGTATTTTGGCGGATTCATGCAAGCAAAGGTTGTAGCGCAGGTTTCCAACCGGGTGCATGTCAGTAAATGCGTGGCCCAGAGCGTACCGCGGGCCTCCCGCCCGCCTTCGTCCTCGCGCCCTGCCAGCCTGCCACGAGCGGGCGGGACGCCCGCGGTACATTTGCTGACATGCACCCTTTCCAACCTGCTGTATCGCCGACTTCCAGTCGGCAGTCTGTTCCGTTTCCTCAAGGTCAGCGGATTGGAAATCTGCGATACGGCAGGCTGGAAGCCTGCGCTACTCATTTTTCCGGCAGCGCATCGGAAACCAGCACTTCGAACGGCTTCAACTCAAAGGCGTGGCGCTGATAGACCTTCTGAAAGACGTAATGGCGCGGTGCGCCCCGTTACAGCCAAGGGGCCGCCAAAGTTTTCGCGCCCCGTCGGCCAAGGAATCGCCCTAGCTGAGGTGAAACTGGAACCACAGGCTCTGCTTGGGCATGTCGCTCATGAATTGGCGTCCCCCGCGGCTGATTGGCCATCCGGTGATGTTCTACTTCTCCCGCACCCCAATCACCGGCGTAAACTGCCGCTCCCACACCTTCGGGAAGACCATGTCCGTGACAACCAGCTCATGCGCCCCATCGAGTGTCGAAACCGCCATGAGCTTGCAGCGCGACCAGCGGCCCCAATCGCTCCCGGCTTCATCCGTCCAGCCGGCCATCCATTGCCGGCCGTCGAATTTCAGTTCGGGCCGGATCATCCACGCGGGCTTGGTCAAGAGCAACACCCGGGCGCGGCCGGAAGTCTTGATGCGGATAACCCGCCCGTCGAGCCTGGCTTCAAACGGCAGCTCGCCCGTGACGGTAATCCCTTCGCCAAGCTCCACGTTGACGATCTTCTTCTCGTAGCCGCCCTCAATTTTCTGGAGGCTGGGCTTGAGGTCCGCCAGCGCCACTGTCCGCTCGAACGGGCCGCAGCCTTCACACACACAGCCTTCGTAGCCCACCTGCCCCACCCCGCTGCTCAGGCATAGCACCACGCGGTCAGGAAAGACTCTTACGGCCCCCGCTTTGCCGGTGAAGACGACGTCCTCTTGCTTGAAGTTGAGCGGCGTATCGCTGACGAAGCAGAAGTCTGTGCTTTCGCTGGTCACGACTTTGAGCACGCTGTCAGCCAGTTGCGTGCAGGCGGCGGGCTGCTCGGCGTCTTTGTGCGGGTAAACCAGGCAGAAGAAGCCTTCGGCGGCAGTCCCCGCGATGCGAAGGGTAGTCTTGGTCTCCTTGTCTTCATGGTAGATCACGCCCAATTCCTTGCCGAAGGTGCGGTGGTGGTAGTTGGGGGCGACATTGTAATCCCACGTCATCACGGTGCGGGCCGTCAGCGGCTCCTTTGAGGCGAACCGGAAGGCCGTGCCTGCACCATACTTCGTGCGCATTTCGAGCGCGCGGCCGGTGAGCGCCTGCATCTGCTCCTCGGGAACGACCTGGTTGAGGGCCGCCTTGTCCTTGTCGAAGGCCTTGCCGTCCACGGAGATCATGTCGGCGGTGTCGAGATTGAACCAGTACCACCACGCCGCGCGGTCCTTGCCGCCAGGGAAAGTGTCGCGCATGACGAAGTAGTTGGCGCCGTCAGGCTTGGCGCTCTTGAGGAACAGCACGTGGCGCCGCCATTCCATCTCGCCCTTGCCGTCGTCGAAGTATTCCGGCGGATAATACTCGCGGCCGACGGCGTAATCCACCGCTGCGCCGAAGCCATAATCCTGAAGCACGTTCTCAACGCGTCCGTACGGCTCGTGCAAGTTGAGCTTGCCCACCTTGACGCGGTTATGGTAAATGGCGTCGTTCTGAACCGCCGGCCCGGAGTAGTACTGGTAGCCCGTGCCTGGAGAGAGCGGCGCGCCCTTGCCGCAGAGAATCACGTTCAGGTCGTCCATGTCCCAATGGCTGTGGTTGTAGCCGCAGCGGAAGAGCATAGCCGTCTCATCAGGCGTGCCGTAGTGCGCCCGGAAAGCCACGCCGTAGCCGGGGATGAAAGTGGTCTTCAGCACCCCGGGCTTCTCGGGAATGTCCGGCACGAAACCGAACGAGAATTCGGGATCGTTGGTCAGCGACACCCGGTTGTTGCCGCTGCTCAGCCGGTGCATGTAGCGCAGGAAACCCGCGAACTCGCGGTCCGAGGCATCGAAGACGCTCATGGAAATCCCGAAGATACCCTCCAGCGTGAGGCCGCTGTTGCCCATGCCCGGAAACGGCCGCCAGCCCTTCGCGCGGACCTCCGGCATCGTCAAGTGGGCATCATAAAGCATGGCCGCCTTGTGCCAGCCTTCTTTGGACAAGTCAGCAACCCCCGCGTTGCGCAGAGCGATCTGCGCCAGCGCCAGCGCGCGGGTCGGCCCGTAGAACTGGTAAATGGGCGGCTCGAACCACGCACCGCCGACCTCAGTGTTGCTGGCTATGCGGAAGATGGTGATGGCTTTGAGTTGCTCCATCCAATAGCCGTACCTGGGATGATCGGGAAGCATAGTCGCCAGCAGCGCCAAGGCCTCCGTCCGCCCGATGGGCATGTTAGGATTGCCCTCATGCACGCCCGAGCCGCGCGGGTTTTGGTCCGGCTCGCTAAACAGGTACGCCTGCAGCGCCAGGAAGCGCCGGATTTCTTTGCGCTGCTCAGGCGGCAGCTTTGGCCAGGCCAGCGCGCTGTCGGCGTAGACCACCCAGGGGAACTGGTACGTCTGCCGGTAGTTCGAGAGGCCGAAGATGTTCCAGTCGTCCCCGCCGCGGCCGGTCTTGAAGCCCTCGATGGTGGTCTTGGCATTAGCGGCGCCGGTCTCGTCCTTGCCGTCAATAATGTAGAGTTTGCTCAGCAGCGCCTTCTCGGGGTGCTGGTCCAGCGCCGCTCTGACCCGCGCCGCAATCTCCGGCGTGGCGAAACAGCGCGGGTACACAGCCTTCGCCTTGTCCTCGGGCCATTCGGTGAGCCACTCCTTGTAGCGGTCCAGCCCGATATAGCCCAACACGATCCGCGTCTTGACAATCGGGTCGCTGATCTTCCACGGGTAGTCCGGCTTCGTCAGCGACTCGGCGAATTCCGGCCAGAGCTTGCGCGCCGCCTCGTCCAGCCCGCAGCCCAGCGCCCAGACCCGCCGCCCGTAGGAAGCCGGCAGTTCCTGGTCGTGCTCCTGCGACGAGAACGGCGACTCGTCATCGGTCAAATCGAGATACCAGTGAGAAAGCCGCGCGCTGATGGGCAGGGCCAGTTCGACGCCACGCTCGGGCGAATGCCAGGCAATCAGCGAATTCGTGCGGCGCCAGGAACCGGTGTGATAGGGGCAGACTGAGATCGAGTTGACGGTCTTGTGCCCGCCTTCGTCCCGCGTGGCGCGGAGTTCCAGGCCGGCCCTGAGTCCCCACGGGCAGCCAGGGACGATCTTTTCGAGCAGCAGCGGGTTCCCCCTCACCCTACCCTCTCCCCCCGGGGGAGAGGGTGGGGTGAGGGGCACGTACGCAGGAGGCGGCGTGTACCAGCCCACATTCCTGATCGGGCCAGGCACTTCCTTCGATTTCCGCTCAAGGTACGCTCCGAGCGGTTCCCGCGTGCACAGCGTTGAAGGGCCTTCGCCCGTCAGGAAGCCGAGCTCCTGCGGTTTCCAGTTTTCGCTCAAGGCCAGCATCAGGAAATCGTGGCCCGCGGTGAGCGCGCCGAAATCATACTCTTCAGTGATGATTGCGACGGGCACGCCGGTGCTGACGCGCGCTTGCCAGACGTACTCGCCAGCCGGCTCAAAGTGGTATCGCGCTTCGTAGGCCACGGTGGCGGGACCGTCATCCACCATCCGGACTTCCAGCCGCGAAACTTTCCGCTCGGTGTGGAAGCGCGCGCCTCCGATCCAGTCAAAGCCCGCCTGCTTCCAGGCGAGGATGGGCGCGACGGCCTTCGCTGCGGCGGCCGGTTTCGCAAACTCCTTTTTCTGCGGCTTAGGCAGGCGCAGGCTGAAGAACTCATTGCCCACCTCCAGCGCCTTCCCAGCCTGGCGTTGCGTCAGCGCGCTGTTCTCCTCGCTACGGTCCTGGTCGGAGCGCTGCAAAGTGTAGGTGGCCGTCTGCCCTTTCTTGACGCTGGCCACAAACATCAGGACGCCGTCCTGAATCTGGAACGGCACCGCCTTGCCGTCGCCGGCGAGCAACACCAGCCGGCCCGCCTCGAACTTCCTGGTATCGAGCGTGTACCTCACCAGTTCAGGGCCCCAGTCCCTGAATCCGTAGTCCGTAAGCTGAATGATGCCGTTGTCCGGCACGCTGCTGCGCTGCTGCGCCATGGTTGTCCGGCTCCATGCTCCCAGGAAACACTACACGGTGAAAGTCGTCAAACCAACCTTCCCCGGCATTTTCTGAATCCCCTGAAGTTGTCTTGGCAGTTCGAACTGTGGGCGATTCTCGCCATCTGCCTGTGTTTGGCAACCGGCTTTTTTCTGAAGGCCGCTGAGTAATGGGCGTTCCAAACAGCTTCCATCCCAGCCGCCGCGGCGTGGGGGCGAAATCCTGCAGTCACGGTTCGAACTACCCCTTCGCAACGCGGGCGCGCCAGGGCGCAAACGCGCCTCACCCTGGCAAAGCCGCCCTCACTCGCCATAGAGAATCAAAGTCCGAGCAGCCTCGCTGCGATGCCGCCCCAGACCGCCTCCTTTTCCTCAGCAGTCGCACCGATTTTATCGAGCTCAAACCGGACTGTCCTCATCGCCCAGTCCGGTCGCACGCCTTCGTTATCAAGGAAGCTGTCTGAGCCGAAGAGGACCTTCAAAAGGTCCAGTTGCCCGGTATCGTAGAGTTCCTGCATTCGCGGCACGATGGCGCGCGCATCCTCTCCCGGCTTGGTCCTCTTGCGCTCGTAGTGAAGCTGGCCTATGGAAAGGTCGAAATAGACGTTGCGGCTCCACCGCATCACGTGCGTGGCTTCCTCATGCCAGGCGCGGCTTCCCAGGTGCGCCCCGATGATCGGCATGCCGGGAAACGCGCGCGCGATGCGATCAAGGTGCACGGGTCGCATCCAGGCTGACGAGATGCGCCAGCGGCGCTGGTACTCGAAATCCACACCCGCAACCGCGGTTCCGTAAACAATGCCTGTGTGAAAGAGGCACACCATTCCTGCCTTCGCCGCCAGCTCGTAGATCGGGAAGTACTCGTCATCGTCGTAGGGCTTCGCCGGAAAAATGAACTTCACGCCTTTGAACCCGCGCGCGACAGCGGCACGCACCTCGGCGATGCAGTCCTCGTGTCCGGGCGTGATGTAGGCAAACGGGACGAAGAAATCCGGAAAGCGTTCGCCAAGCGCACCGATCTCGGCCACCGATGCGTGCGAGCCGTCACCACGCGTAATCGCAAACACTACTGCCTTCTCGATGCCCGCTTCGCGCCAGAGCGATACAAATCGCTCCGCTGCAGACAAGTTACCCGTAAAGTGGACGTGAAAATCAATGACGCGCATCTTCTTCCTCCGATCTGGATAGTGCCAGGCAGGTCACAGAGCAGATTATCCAGGACAAGTTGCTCAATTCCAGTCAACCCCTTCTTGCCCAATGCCCTTTGCATACCGCGCGCGGTGGCCAAGCGCGCCAAGCTCAGCATCGCAGCGTAGATTCTCCACGTCCCACCATATACCCGGCCACGCGCCGGGTTTCTCTTCGGCCAGAGACCACGCCAGGGTTGGCCGAAATTCGCGCCCGTTCGCGCCCCGCCGCGTTGTCTGCCGCCAAGCCCACCCAGTACGCGGTCCGCGCCCCCGCTGGCGCCATACTAGGCAACGGGCACCGCGGTCAGTTGCTGCGCCTGGTTAGGCACTACGTGGCAGCACGGCGAGACCAACAACCTGCCGCTCCAACCCGCGCCAAACACCCCACTGACCAACACCCAAGCCTCCGAACTCGATGAACATCTCAACTGGCAAACCCGGCGTGCGGACCACAATCGACAGCGGCACCCGGCGGGTTACCGCCCATGCGCTCTCGCCCGCTTCTCGCCGTTGGAGCAACAGTTCTGCTTCCGGTGTGCCCAGTAACTTGGCATCGCGCGGAACCGCAATAAAGACGCAGTCCCCTGACTGCTCCGTGAGGCCGGGACTACAGAGCATGCAACCCAGATGTTCCCCGGCCGCATTCTGGAGCACGACGCAGTTCACGTGATCCCTCCACCACTGCCTATCATATGCCTATCATACGCAGGGGGGCGAAGTTGAAAAGGGATAGGAAAAGCAGTTCGAGAAAGAATACACGTGGGCGCCCACGGTCACCCTGGAGAACTCCTACATCATTGCGTAGTCAATGGCTGGCTTATGTGTTTGCGGCGGCGCCGAGAGCCTTCTTGGAGGCGGGGCCGACAGGCGCGAGCGCACAATGTCTGCAAGCGCAAACTGCACATAGGCCGTGTCCCACCAATGGTTGGGCCGGCGCCCCGAGCCCCATTCGCCGCTCCTGCTGACCGGCGTCGTCAGCAGGCATGTTTTAGGCTCCAGACGTCAATTGTCGGCGCATGGTCAGGAATTGTCGGTCCAGCAGGCGATTCTTCGCTTGATCCAATTTGCGCCAAGCGTAAGTCCCAACGTCCTTGAGAGATGCGGGATGACGCGAAAGACAAAGGACCAAGCGAGCCATTGGTCTTCGTGGCCCGCGATGCTGCCGAGACGCTTGAGTTGGACATGGGACGCGCCGGGCTGAGGAAGTGGGGGCCCGGCGGCAAGGTGGACTTCCACGCGCTGCGCGTGGCGTACATCACCCACGTCATCGAATCGGGCGCGGACATCAAAACGGCGCAAACGTTGGCCCGGCACTGCTCGCCACAGCTAACGCTGAGTATCTATGCCAAGGCGCGACCGGAACGGCTGCGCGCGACGGTAGAGGCAATCGGGAACCTGCTTCCACAAACGTCGAGGGACGGTGTCGCGGCTGCAAAAGAGGCGTAGACCTGCGGCTCGTATCTACGTTCCACGCGGTAATATGAGCACACACTTTACTACTCGCCATTCAGCCTTCCGTGCCCGTGAGACGTGCTCATCAGCGCATTGTCTGCCCGGGAAGTGCACACCCAGTGCAGACGGGCAATTCAGACAAGAACGCGCCTCTTGTATCTCTTGGCGCGTTCGTGGCTTCCGTGAAGAGGACTGGCGGAGCGTGAGGGATTCGAACCCCCGGGACTCGTGAGAGCCCAGTAGTTTTCAAGACTACCGCCATAGACCGCTCGGCCAACGCTCCGCATCAGGCAACTCCTTATAGTTAAATGCATTGCATAAACAAGACGGCCAAGATACCCATTCCCTAACATTTACCAAGTACGATACCCGAGTACGATACTCAGAAAAACGACTTCTTGTACCATATTGGGTCTTGGTTGTCTTGGTCTTCATGTCCTGTTCCCCTTCACCGTCCAGCCCAATTATACCACGGGAAGGCTGTCCTGCCAGTCCAGTCCCAAAGTCTCACGGAAAGGCTGCTCCAGCCGTTCCAGACGATCAGCGGTTTCCTTCTCTGAAAGCACTTACTTCTCCTCCTATTGGCCAGTGAGTCAGACGAACGCTCCCGCAGCCGCCCGCGCAAACTCTCTGGCAGTCTTCGGCACATTCGTTACGCTTTTCATCTCCCGCGAAACAGGAGAGCGCTAATGGCAGTCGTTCCGGCAGTCCCCAAAGAAGAATGGGCCGCGCTGCATGAAGCCGCAGCCGAGTTCAAGGCGCTGGAAGCCTGGAACTGGATGAAGGACGGTGACCTGTTCGCGGTCCTCAACCCGGAGAAGAATGAAATCGGGTATTGCTGCGTTCTTGGCATGAGGGGCGAAGTTTTCGCGCTGGTCGTCTACCTCGGCAGCGAAGGGCTTGCGGTCCACAAGCGAATGCGCGGCGGGCTTGATGCCTTCGCCGACGACACCGAATTGACCCACATCTACAAATGCCTCATGGCTTCGTTCGAGGACTGGAAAGCGCTGGAAAAGGAAGACAAGGCCGTCATCAAGAGCCTGGGTGAAACATTTAAGCAGATATCGGGGATTGCCGGCGGCGCCATTCTGGGAGATGGGCGCGTAGCATTGATTTTGGATTTGGCGGGGCTGATTAAGGAACGCGCCCATGAGTAAGACGCCTATTCCGGAGGTGGCCTCGGCGGTCCGGATCCAGCGCCTCAAGCCGCATGAATTCGAGGCCATCCGGCGCTTGGCCTACGAGAAGTTCGGCCTGGATCTGCGCAAGGGTAAAGAGGATCTGGTAGCCGCGCGGCTGGGCAAACGCATGCGCGCGTTAGGCCTTCAGACG
>JBEKKG010000102.1:0-12778 GCA_050010835.1 Planctomycetota bacterium | reverse complement strand
AAGAGCAGCGGCGGAGCGGATCGGCATCCACCTCGCGCGCCTCAAGATTATCTCCTGCACGTCCCCGATATTCCTAATGATCGGAGGCAACTCAAGTGGTGGTCTGTCACCTTTACACCTGTCACCTTTACACCCAAGTGGTGGTCTGTCACCTTTACACAGGAGGCAACTCAAGTGGTGGTCTGTCACCTTTACAACCTTTACACCTCACCACCTTTACACCTTTACACTTGCTTGTCACAGCGAACACGGCCCAGTAGTACGGGGGCGGCCGTTTACCCGATTTGCGTGCTGGAACTTCGGCCTAATTCCGAAAAACAAGAAAGAAAAGAATTGATTCCAGCGTCGTGTACGGTTACACTACACGCTTAGGCAATTCATAATGTTGTGGGTCCCACTACTGGAGGGGTACACATGAACAGATCGCTCGCCTGCGCAATCCTGATCGTGTCCGTGGCTGCTGTCTTTCTGGCCAGCCCGGTGTGCGGGGCCGTGCCCGGGATCATCAGTTACCAGGGCCGCGTCCAAGTTAACGGGGCGGACTTCAATGGGACAGGGCAGTTCAAGTTCGCCCTGGTGGATGGCGCGGGGACTGTCAGTTACTGGAGCAACGACGGGAGCAGCACGACCGCGAACGCGCCGAGCGCGGCGGTGAGCATCCAGGTCACCAAGGGCCTGTACTCGGTGCTGCTCGGCGACGCCTCGTTGACGAACATGACCGCCATCCCGGCAACCGTTTTTGCCAACAACGACGTGCGCTTGCGGATCTGGTTCAATGACGGGACGAGCGGGTTCCAGTTGCTCACCCCGGACCAGCGGCTGGCCGCGGTGGGGTTTGCAATGGTTGCGGGGAGCGTCGCGGACGGGGCGATAACCAGCGCCAAGCTGGCCGCCGGAGCTGTGACCAGCGCGGCCGTGGCTCCGCAAGCCGTGCTTACGGCATCACTCGCCGACGGCTCCGTGACGAACCCGAAGCTCGCCGCCCTGGCTGTTACAAAAGACAAGGTAGGTTCGGGGGCCGCCAATAGCGGCATGGTCTTGCAGAGCGACGGCAATGGCGGGGCCGTATGGGGTGCGTCTTCAGGCGGCGCGAACACGGCACTCTCGAACCTGGCGGCGGTCGCGGTCAATGCCTCCCTGACACCGAGCGTGACCAATACCATTGACATGGGCTCTGCCGCGTTGCAGTGGCGGAACCTGTACCTGGTAGGGAACGCGACAGTTGGCGGCACGCTGGCGGCCGGTAACACGACCATCACCGGCACGCTGGGCGTGACCGGCGCCACGACACTGGGCGGCGGGGCGACCGTCTCCGGCGGCGGACTTACCGTCGCTGCGGGCGCGGGCGCGGTAAATCTGAACAACAACAATGTCAGCACCACTGGCACGCTGGCGGCCGGTAACACCACCGTTACCGGCACGCTGAACGTGACGGGCGCGATCACCGGCAACGGTTCAGGGCTGACGAACCAGAATGCCGCAAACATCACAAGTGGGACCGTGCCTGCCGCGCGGTTGCCGATTGCGGTGGGGAACCCCACGCCGTCCCTGGGTGTCGTGTACGCGGACAACACGACGATCATAGTTGATGGTACCGGGATGCTCCACGTCCCGGCAACTGGAGGTTCCGTGGCGATAGCCCCCGCTGCGGCGCAGACGGATGCCGCCGCCAATTCGTCCATCTTCATCAACAAGACGGGTGCCAGCGGGGATCTGCTGGAGTTGCAGAAAGCCGCGGCGGATGTGTTCGTAGTGGCCAACGCAGGTGATTTGGCGATCAATACCAACAAGTTTACCGTAGCGGCAGCCACAGGCAACACGGCCATCGCCGGCACGCTGAACGTCACCGGCGCGATTACGGGCAACCTCACAGGCAACGCTACCAACGTGACAGGCACCGTGGCGGTAGCCAACGGCGGGACGGGCCAGGCCGGAGGGTACACTGTTGGAGACGTGCTCTATGCCAGTGGTGCCGCAACGCTATCAAAACTGACTGACGTTGCCGCCGGCAGCGTGCTGATTTCCGGCGGAAGCGGCGCGCCGCCTGCCTGGTCAACGAACGCGGTGCTTGGCGCGTCCGGCACGGCCGGTTCTCTGAACATATTCCCGCCTGCGCCCGCCACGGGCAACCTGCTCATCAATGCGACGGCCAACACTGGGAACTTCGTGACCACAATCACCAACGCTCCTCAAGCCGCCGCGCACACGTACGCAATTCCAGATGCGGGCGGCAATGCCAGCTTCGTTATGACGCAGGGCGCGCAAACAATTGCGGGGGCTACCACGTTTAGCGTGGCCCCCACGGTCAGCGCCTTTACCCCCGCGGGTTTCGTTCGCAATTCCGCCGCAGGGCTCTTGACCAGTTTCCCGCTACAGATTTCGGATCTGCCGTCGGGCACACTCACGAGCAACCCTTTGCAGGTCGCGCTCTTGCGCTGGTATCCGGCAATTCAGACGGGGAACACGTTCGCCGTGGGCAATCTACCCTATGGCGTAGCTTTTGACGGGGCGAGCATTTGGGTGGTGTGCGCCGCCTCCAATAACGTGACGAAGTTGCGCGCCAGTGACGGGGTTAGTCTAGGCACGTTTAACGTGGGCTCAAACCCCCGTGGTGTGGCATTCGACGGGGCAAGCATCTGGGTGGCGAACTACGGCTCGACTACCGTGACAAAGTTGCGCGCCAGCGACGGAACTAGTCTGGGCACGTACACCGTAGGCACAAGCCCCATTTGCGTGGCTTTCGATGGGACAAACATTTGGGTGACGAACTCGGCCTCGAATAACGTCACTGAGCTGCGCGCCAGTGACGGGTTTAGTCTGGGCACATACAACGTGGGCACAAACCCCAACGGCGTCGCTTTCGATGGGGCTAACATCTGGGTGGCGAACGGCGTCACCAACAACGTGATGAAGTTGCGCCCCAGTGACGGGTCTATTCTGGGCACATACAACGTGGGCGCAGGCCCCACTGGCGTTGCTTTCGACGGGACGAACATCTGGGTAGTGAACGCGAGCTCGAATAACGTGACTGAGTTGCGCGCCAGTGACGGAGGCCTTGTTGGCACGTACAACGTCGGCACAACCCCCCAATTCGCGGCCTTCGATGGCGCGAACATCTGGGTGACGAACATCAACACGCTTAACGTGACGAAGTTGCGTGCCAGTGACGGGGCTACTCTAGGCACGTACAGCGTGGGCACAACTCCCTGGGGCGTGGCATTCGACGGCGCGAACATCTGGGTAGCAAATGCCGGGAGCAACACAGTGAGCAAGCTGTAAGAGGATTTTGGATTCTAGATTTTGGATTGAAGGGCCAGTACATGAAATAGTCGACAGACCACATCATCCTGTGAAGTGTTGGGCTGGTGGCACTGGCGGTGGGTGAAGAGTTGGCAGCACGGCGCGAACGGGGTACAATAGGCCGGCAGGAAAAGGGAGGCTGAGCCATGAGCCACAGCGTACACGTGAAAATACCCGAAGACCTCTATTCAGTCCTCCTGCAGCGCGCCTTGGCCGCCGGGCGGAGCGTGGAGGACCTGGTTCTGGAATGGGTCGCCCAGCGCGCACGGCCGGTTGAGCCCGAGGTGTCGCCGGCGGAACTGCAAGCCCGCAGAAGGATTTTGGAAAAGTACGTGGGCATCTGCAAGTCCGAAGATCCCAACGCCGCCGACAACGAGCGCATTGACGCCGACTTGGCCAAGGAATACGGACGCGGGCTGGACGGAGTGCTACAAAACCATAAGCTGGTGTGTTGAGACGGTGGCATGAGCGGCTGCAATGTCAGGGAGAAGGATGGACAAGCGATGGCACACACCTTACGCATAGACGTTTCCGATAAGCTTTACGCGGCTCTGACGCGCCGCGCCGCTGCCGCGGGCCAAGCAGTTGAGAAGGTGGCCTTGGCCGATCTGCGCGGCCAGGCTGTGGCCTCGCCCGGCAAGGCCAAGCCTGGGAAAGCGGAGGGCCGGCGCCGCAAGGGGCTGGCGAAGTGGATCGGCGCGTGGCGCAGCGGCGATCCGGACAGTGCAGACAATGCACGCATAGACGCCGATTTGGCGAAGGAGTACGGGCGCGGCCTGGACGGGGACGCTCCCTGATGCTCCTTGATACCTTGGGCCTGCTCGTGCTTTTAGACGAAATCGGTGACAGACGAAATCGGTGACAGACCACTTCATCCTGTGAAGTGTTGGGCTGGTGGCACTGGCGGTGTGAAGGAGGAACGATGACTGCTTGTGCGTGTTTCCGTGGTGGCACGGGCCAGATTCCTGGCAGGCTGGAAGACTTGCAGGCCGGAGGCATCATACATCAATTTTGATGTTGCATGGACATGCAATACTGGCAGGAGCGGGTGAAGTGAGCATGAAGACGAACTTCGAAGCTTATCTGCAAGAACAGATGCAGGATCCTGACTTTGCGGAACGCTTCCGGCAGGCTGGCGCAGCGTGGGACCTGGCGCTGCAACTGGCAGAAAGCAGACGAAATCATGTCCCGCATGCCCGATGTTCCGCCGCAGCCCGGAGACGAGCTTTAGCCGGGGTTTGGAACCGCAGATGAACGCAGATGAACGCAGATGAACGCAGATACAAAAAAATTCTGTTCCTATCCGCGTTCATCTGCGTTCATCCGCGGTTTCAGGAGTTTTTTCTGCGTTCTCCGCGTCTCTGCGGTGAATGATGCAGGTTAGGAGACTGACATGCGCCTTGTAATCGCAACCTCTCTCGCGCTGCTCTGCTTGGGCGCGCCGGCGGCCACGCCCGGCGGCAGCAGCACTCCCTACGCCATCGTCACCGATACAATTGACGCGGGCGGCGGAACGGCGGGCAGCACCAACTACACCAACCTGGGCAGCCTGGGCGGGATTGAAGGGGTCTCATCGGTCAGCACTTACGGCGCTCGGCACGGCTACATTGCGCAACTGGGCGGGGCAGTCATCACCAGTTCGGAGACCGCCGACGGCGCGGTGGGGCAGAACTTCAGCTATCAGATCACCACCAACTCCACGGCCAGTTCCTACAGCGCGATCAGCTTGCCGCCGGGACTGAGCATCAATACCACCAGCGGCTTGATCTCGGGCACACCCACGCAGGCCGGTTCGTACAACGTCCCCATCGGCGCGCAGACCTCGGATGGGGCGGCCAGCGCGAAGCTCACCATTACCATCTCGTCGTCCGCGCCAGTGATAACCAGCAGCCTGAGCGTGAACGCAGTAGTCGGGCAGCCGTTCTCGTATACCATCACGGCTCAGGGCGGGACACCCATCACATTCGGCGCGGCCCCGCTGCCGCTGTGGCTCTCGCAAGCCAATGCCACACTCGCCGGCACGCCCACCGCCACGGGCACGCTCAGCATCACGATCAGCGCGTCGAATGCTGGGGGCAGCGACCAGAAGACGCTGACCGTGAAGATCAACCCGGACAATTCGCCCTTGATCACCAGCCCCATGACCGCCGCGGGCGCAGTGGGCACGAGCTTCAGCTACCAGATCACGGCCAGCGGCAGCGCGCCGCTCACGTTTTTGGCCGCGCCCTTGCCGCCCGGTCTGTCATTCAGCGGCGACAGCATCACCGGCACGCCGACCACGGTGGGTGAAACGCAAGTCACACTGCAAGCCTCAAACAGCATCGGCCAGGACAGCAAGGTGCTGACGATCAGCATCAGCGCGGCAGGCGCGCCACAGATCACCAGCGCGCTGAGCCAGCAGGGGCGCGTCGGCACGGTGTTGATCTACACGATCACAGCAAACGGGCGGACCCCGATTACGTTTTCGTGCGGGATACTGCCCGGCGGCCTGGCGCTGGACAGCGGCACCGGCCAGATCCTCGGCACGCCCACGGAGTCCGGGAACTTTCAAGTGGCCATCTCCGCCAGCAATGCCATCGGCAGCGACAGTAAAGTCCTGGAATTGGACATCCGCACGCAGGACGCGATTTCGCCGGCGGTCACGGCGATAAACCTCTCCCGCAACCCCGCGCGCACAAACACGAACGTGACTTTCACCGCGACCGCCCTGGCCACGCCGGGCGCGGCCCTGGCCTATAGCTGGGCCTTCTTCAGCAACGACGGCACACAGGACGGGCCGGACCAGTCGGGCAATGCCGTGACGCGGCAGTTCACCACTGAGGGCACCTATTACGCGGTGGTGCGCGCCTTCGATGGTTTCGAGACCAGCCAGGAATTCAAACAGTTGAACGTGCTGCCTCTGGCGCCCAACGCGGGCGGCGCAGGCCCGAACAGCACGAACGGGACCGCGCTCAGCAACCCGGTGGACGGCACGACGGTAGCTGTCTCGGACAGCTTGGCGGGCGTGCTGAGTTACGATCTCTCGAGCGTGGCCGCGAGCCGGGAAGGCGAGACATTTCAGTTCTCACTGCCCGGCAGGGGCATTAACATGAGCGGCCCAATGACAGGGGACAAGTACACGGCGTCGGGCCTCTACGTCTTGACAGTCACGCGGTTCGATGCCACAGGCACGGCCTCAGGCAAGATGCGCCGCACGATCCCCGTAAGCAACCGCGAGACAGGCGAAGCCAGCTCGGTGACGCCGCCGGCGTCCCTGGCCCTGAGCAATACAAAGGTCTCGGGCAAGTTCGTCTTCCAGACAGGCAAGAGCGACAAGGTGCAAATGTCCTGCGCACTGAAGATGCCCGGCGGCGTCAACATGAATGGGACTTTCCCCGTCGCGGTGGGCCTCGGCAACGTCGTGCAAACGGTCGCCGTCACGAAGGGGAAAGGCGCGAAGATTGGCGCTGTCACCGCGTTCACGATCAGCGCCGCCAAACTGCCGAAGAACAAGACAACCAAAGGCGGAGAAGACGCCAAGGTATCGCTGACGCTCCTGAAAGCCGGCCTGTCCGCCGCGGGCTTCGATACGGAAGGCATCATCAATACGAAGATTGACAAGAAGACGCCGGCGAACCGCCAGATCCAGGTGGCGTTCGTGATTGAGGGGGTCAGTTACTATGGCACGCTTCAGGCGCAGTACACAAACGCCAAGAACGTGGGCACGCTGGCCACCCGGCGGGGACAGTGACAAAGGATTTCGTGCCATTCGGGACAGGGCCGCAGTCAAGGCGGCGCACGATTGGACTTTTGTGCCTGCCATGGGTAAACGGCGACAGGGCACTCGATCCGGCGGATATCCCCTTGCAGAGCGCTCGTTCTGCCGGGCGCCCCCAACAGAGCCTTTCCCAAACCCCAGAAACCAAACTTTTGCGCCGCCAGCCGTAGTAGCATGATAGGAGGACGCTTTGCACCATGTACAACCCGAGGATTCCAGTGTATCTGCTTTGGTGGCGCAGGAGTGTTGTGCTCCGAGCGACTGTGAGGCGGATTCCCGGCTTTCAGAAAGAAATTCTGAAATTTTTCAGAGAGTGCAAGTCCTTGTACATCCAGTTGTTACACGATATGTTTCCAGAATTAAGGGAATCTGCACTTGACAACGATGGTTCCCAGCAGTATTATACTATAGAGGATGTGTTGTTTTGAGAAGGGATGGTCTGGCGGGACGGGTCGAACGTCCACCACAGAGACACAGAGACACAGAGACACAGAGAACGGAAGAGACTATGCTTTTTAGAGGTCAAGCACAGACAAGTCGGGACAGAATCAGTTCTCTGTGCCTTGGTGATGATATGTCTGGGCTATGCAAGCTCAAAGAACTCGCGGGCATACAGCGGAGTACAGCAGAGAAATCGCGGGCAAATGACGGACGAATGACGGGTAAATCACGGGCAAGTGACGGGGTCTTGACGGGCCTTGGGCGGGCAGCCGGGCGTTCCAATGATGCGCCACTTGAAGCCACTTCGTTGGTAACGCTCTTCAGACTGTACGCAAGAGGTCTGCAAACTCTGTGCAGAAACCGATCAATCATGCGACAAAACGTTGCAGAAGTTGACTGCCTTCCGTACAGGTGCGTCTCGCATAAAGTCATGGCTTTATGGCACTTGCCGCAATCTGACAGGTTAGATACAAAGGGAAATGGTAGGCCCGCCCTAAAGAATGCCCTGGCTGGCGGCGGGAAGACGGGACGGTCGCGGTGCTCATCGTAAACTGCGGTAATGGGGAATTGAAAGATCGGGTAAGCAACCTGCGCTTCCCCGGACTTGCGCCAGGACGCCGTTCGCTGGTGGTGTACCGGGATGACCGCGGCCAATCCTGGTCTGAGCGCGCGCTGGAGTTGCTGCCCACGGAGAAGCGCGAGGTGGA
This sequence comes from Planctomycetota bacterium, assembly GCA_050010835.1. Classification (GTDB taxonomy): domain Bacteria; phylum Planctomycetota; class SZUA-567; order H5-PLA8; family H5-PLA8; genus JAPLOD01. Next base: position 4,573 of record JBEKKG010000102.1, on the reverse strand, counting down.
CGTGCAGGAGCGCTTCGCGTGCCAAGTATAGGGCCGCAAAAACTCTTAACTCGTTTTTCCGCCTTGATACAGCGGGAAAGGCCTGCGCCAAGACGCTGCGCTCCCGCCTAAACAGATTCGCTCGGAGAACCCTAAACCAGGGCCCCAGACGGCACCAAACCCAGCGTCAAATCGGATGTAAAACATGGCGCAAAACTGGCGTAAAAGTTTTACGGTCTTTGCCTGTCAAATGCTGAAGAAGGCCGTATCTTGAGTGCCGCTTCCCTGCGGCTCCATGGAGTGCGGGATGAGAATATATATTGGTTGGGTTCTGCACCAAAGAAATGGTAGACATGGCCGCAAGGCTGGAGACCTTGGAGAAACCAGGCGGCAGGAGCATGCTATATCGCTGCTGTTGGCCACAATGTCTTGCCTATTCTTCTCGCCACGTTCGGGTGCAGTTGCCGCGTTGGCCTGCGCCCGCAGTTCGCGGTGTAATCAGTTCGAGCACTACTGGTTGCCGGGAGGGAATAGACGGATGAAGCGCAAACCCCTATCAGTTGGCGCCTTTACTGTCACGTCTTGCTGCAAAGCGCTCATGCTTGCGGCGCTTGCGCTGCTCGTTGCCAAGGCGCAGGCCGAGAACGTGAGCCGCGATGTTATGCAGGAGTTCATCAAGTTGGGCGTGGAGGTCCACACAGCCTTCGAGGCCAAAGAGTACGACAAAGCCATCCAGATCTGCCATAAGCAACTCGAACTAATCCCCAACACTGCGGACCCGCACTATAACCTTGCTTGCGCCTATGCGCGCCAAAGCAAGAAGGACGAGGCGCTGGCAGAACTGGCCAAGGCCGTCGAGGCCGGTTTCACCGACGCCGCCCACATGTGCGAAGACGACGACTTGGGGCCGCTGCGCAAGGAAAGGCAGTTCGAGGAGCTCGCCGCCAAGGCCGAGGCGAGAAGGAAGAGCGACCTCGAGAAATTCTACGATAAGGCAGGGGACATTGCCGGGGTGAAGACAGTCGAGGGCAGGCCTGCGGGGGGCCTGTGGTGGCGCCTGCGCATGAGTCCTGCTGCCACGCCCGAGAAGCCCAACCGCCTGATCGTGTGGCTGCATCCCAGCGGCGGCTCGATGAACAAGCAGGCCGAGAACTTCTCCGCCGAGTTCAACAAGCGCGGCTTCGCTTTGCTCGTGCCCACCATGAAGCAGTGGATGAATTGGTCAGGGCCTGAGCTGGCGGCGCTCATGAACTTAACCGTGCCGGATGCCGCCAAGACGCCGGGCATTGATCCGCATAAGCCGGTCCTGATGGGCTTCAGCGCAGGCGGACAAGGCGCGCTGATCATCTACAAGGAGAATCCCGCCAACCTGGGCGGCCTGATCCTGGACGCCGCCTACCCCATTGAGTACCAGCAAGGCCGTCCCGCCGCGTGGAACCTGCCGCAAGGCGAGGAAAACCTCGCGCCTTTCAAGAAAGTGCCGTTCTTCGTGCTGGTCGGGGCGCAAGACGGCGGCGCGCGGCTCTGGCAGGATGCGGAGAAGCATTGGGGAGCACGGGGCGTTCCCCTGACACTCACCATAGTCCCCGGCCAAGGCCACGCCTGGCTCTTCGGCAAGCGCGAAACGGACGCACTCTACACCTGGCTGGAGCAGGTAGGGAAAGGCGATCTGCCCGGCGGGAAGAGCGCCGAAAATCAGAAAAGATGATTCCTGCTCTCTCGCTCTGCCAGGGTGTCTAATGCTCCTTTTGCTGCAATCCAGTGTTGCCCTTCCATGTATTGGCCGTTACAGGAAACATTGAAACCCGGAATTTCGTGCAGCCATAGGGGATTAGCGTGATCTTTTCGGGCGGCTCCCGGTTCGCGATCGGTTCGGACGGCAGAGGTGTTTTTGGCGCCGGAGTCCAGTCGCAAACCACGGCGTTGGCACGCAGCTTCAGCGGGGATTCCAACGGCCAATCCCATTTGGCCGGCATCGCTTGACGCTCCAGTGTGACATCGGCCCCCAGTTTCTCGTCCTGCACATCCAACGCATACTTCCACTTGGCAGCCGGATCGGGCGTGTTTGGGCCTTGGGTATCTGGAATCGGCAGGGCGAAAAGCAACGGGCCATACGAGACCGCGGCGTAGGGTGCGCCCTGCGCGTTGTTGTCGCGCCCCGTCTTCACGCTCACCGACATCGGCAGCCGCAGGCATATCGCATCGCCCGCTTTCCAGAGCCGCTCGACGCGTACGAACCCCTTGGCGTCGGGCACTGCCGTGAGGGCGGACCCGTTCACGCTTAACTCGGGGTTCTTGCACCAGCCGGGGATGCGGAACGAGAGCGGAAAAGTCGCATCCCGGTCCGGCTTAACGCTCATGTCTATGATGTCGTTGAAGGGATAGTCGGTCCGGCACACGATCTCGACGGGCACATGATCGGCGGCCAGTGCGGAGACTTTGCAGGGGCCGTAGTGCGCGGCGGCCAGTCCGTTATCGTAAGTGGCCATCCACATGTGCATCACGTAGTTGGGCACGATGCGGTTCAGCGCGGCGGTGCAGCACAGCGGGTAATGCGTAGGTTTGTAAGAATTCCCCTCGGCACGAGGCCCATGGGGATAGGGCGGGGACTTGTCAACGATGCGGTTGGGACTCTGGAAGTAGACATGGGTCTTGAAATCGCGCGCGACGGTGGCCGGACCGGCGTTAAAAAACGCCCGTTCCGCCCGGTCCGCCATGCGTCCCTGGCCGCTGACGGCCAGCAGGACAATCTGACTCCACAGGTAGCCGGCCACGTCACAAGTTTCCGTGCCCCGGAACGCGCCGGTCGGCCCGTAGTACTCATCGGCGACGGGCACGCCGGACGGCTGCATGGCCTCGCGTTCGAGGAGGTCGTGCCAGCCGATCGTTGCTTCGAGGAACTCGCGGTTGCCCGTCCACAGGTAGCCCAACGCCCAAGGCGTTGTGCCTTCCAGAAAAACCACGCCGTGTTCGTTCTTCTCGGCCCCGGGTTTCGGGTCAGGCATCCGACGGTACCGGTTCCAGGGCCCCTGTGGTGTGCCTTTGCCGCTCTCGTCTTTCGAGAACAATGTTGTCAGGCCGTCAGCGATTTCCTTGTTCCCCGTCCACGTGTAGGTTTGAAATGCGGGCCAGAGGCTCGACATTCCACCTCCCAGCCGCACCCAGTTACGGTCCCCGCTATAGCCCGCTTCCAGCGTCTGCAGGACGTTTTTGTCTCCGGAACCGGCATAATAGGCTGCCATGCCACGCCCCAGCAGCCCGCAGGCCCAGATGGGCCAGCCTGAGTCACATGTAATCGCCTTCGCATCGTCGGGGTTGTTCTTGTTGAGCCACCACAGGAACAGGATGCCGTTGGGGTTCATGTGGGTGACGACGACGTCGAGACGCCTTTTTGCCTGTTGGATGAGCGCGTCGTCATGCAGGACATAGCCCAGACGGACCAGGCCGTCGAACCAGTACCCGCCCCCTTCATAGGGCCAGCCTCCCTTGGGCCAGTTGAGACGGTCGCCGGTCATCGTGTGATCGGCGGCCCACGCTCGCTTGAACTCCTGATGGTACTCGTCCATGTGCCCGGTGAATCCGTCCCGTGCGGACAGGCACCAGTCGCGCAGCCAGCCTTCGGGCTCCACCGCGCCGGGCGGCAAGGGGATGAATGCCGGGCGTGTTGGCGGCTCAAAGGGCCGTCCATAATTCATGCGCTCAGATTTTGGCGTCTGCTCCTCCGCGGATGAAAGCAATGTGGAGGACAACGCGGCGGCCGCGAAGGCCGACAGGCCGAGGCAGGCTTGGTGGGAAGGTTTCATGGTGGTCCTCCTTGGGACAGAAAGGGTAATTCCGCCATCAGCGTGCAGGCTCCAAGCGGATGATGAGCGGCCAATCGCGCACGAGGATTCCCTTGAGCAGCGCGCCGTCGCTGGCCGGGGTTATGCTCAGCGGCTGCGAGACGCCGTTCATGGGGTCGTAGCCTGTTGCTTTGCCGCAGGGCGTCTTCAGTTGCACATCCATGGGCACGCCCTCGCACTGGTCTTTCGCCTGTCGCTCTTTGCCGGCGGCAACCGCAAGCTCAATGGCAACGGCCGCTACGGCAAGGTGGACAACGTCTGGCTCGAAAAGGGCAAGCACACGTTCCGTATCCAGCGCTACATCTGGTGGGGGTTCAGTCCGCCACCGAAAGGCCTGCTCCTGCGGCGGGCGGATTCGAGCGTGCCGCTTTCCCTTGGCATCGAGCCTGTCAGATTGCGGCAAGTGACATAAGGATATGATGTTATGAGAGACGCACCAGCTCGGAAGGCAGCCATCTTTTGAAACGTTTTGTCGCATGATTGATCGGTCTCTGCACAGAGTTTGCAGGCCCTTTGCGTAGAGTCCGAAGAGCTTTGCCAAGCAAGTGGCTTCAACTGGCGCATCCTGCGGGACTTGTCCCTCTAACGATATATTGTTGTTTTTCATCGGTCTTAACTCTGCGTTCCTCCCCGCCCACTGCGGTGAGTAGACCAGCCTTGACCCTTTGTGCCGCGCGCGATTTTTTCTCTGGCCGTCATGCAAGTCCTTAAAAGTCTGGGCAAACTGTTCAGAACTGACGCGAACTGGCGCC
>JBEKKG010000101.1:0-12803 GCA_050010835.1 Planctomycetota bacterium | reverse complement strand
CAGTAAATGCGTGGCCCAGAGCGTACCGCGGGCGTCCCGCCCGCCTTCGTCCTCGCGCCCTGCCGGCCTGCCACGGGCGGGCGGGACGCCCGCGGTACATTTGCTGACATGCACCCCGGAGACCCTGCCAATTCGGGGAGAGCGTTGGCGCTGCGATGGCCTTTCCCAGTCTACTCCCCTTGGTAATGCACCCAGCGCCTGGACATCTTGATCTGGCACATGGTCAAGGCGAACACTACCGCAAAAAGCATCCACGCCAGCGCGCTGGCATAGCCCATGTGGAGGTAGCGGAACGCATGGTTGAAAAGGTTGTAGGCGTAGAACAAAGTCGAGTTCACCGGACCGCCCTGGGTCATGAGATAGGCCGGCAGGAAAATCTGGAAGGTGCCGATCAGCCCCATGATCAGGCTGAAGAAAATGTAGGGCGTCAGCATGGGGATGGTGATGTGGCGGAAACGCTGGAAGGCGTTGGCGCCGTCAATCGCAGCGGCCTCATAGAGGCCGCCGGGGATTTCCTTGAGTCCCGCCAGCCAGACGATCATGCCTGAGCCCGCGCCCCAAAGGCCCTGCAGGATGAGCGCGGGTTTGGACCAGTTCTGGTCCTGAAGCCAGTTCAGGCGCGGCAGGCCGAGGTGTTCGAGCGCCCAGTTCAGGAGGCCGTTGTTGGGGTTGAACATGAGAATCCACAGCAGCGCCGAAGCCACTCCCGGCACGATGGAGGGCAGATAGAAGAGCGTGCGATAGATGGACAGGCCTCTGACCTTGGTATCGAGCAGCATCGCCACTCCCAGGCCGAAGACCATGCCCAAAGGGATGCCGATGAGCATGAAGCCGGTGTTCCACAAGGACAGGAAAAACAGCCGGTCGTCATAAAACATCTCCTTGTAATTGCGCAAGTACACCAGCCTTGAAGGAGACATGGCGTCATAGGTGCAGAAGGACATCACCAGCGAGCACAGGATGGGACCGCCCGTGAAACAGACGAAGCCGATCATCCAGGGAGAGGCGAAGAGCCAGCCGGCCCAGGCCTCCCTGCGGCTCTGCAGGCCCCGGGGACATGACCCGATTCCGGGGACACGATCCCGATTTCCCGAACAACCGGAAATCGGGTCATGTCCCCGGAATCGGCTCGTGTAGAACCAGACGAGGACCAGCAGCGCCAGCAGTCCCAGCAGGGCGAAATAGATGACCACCATAAGGTCCCAGCCGACCACCGGTCCCGGCTTGCCGGGGTTGAATATGCGGTCCAGCTCGCGCTGCACGACAACGGTAGCCTCGTCCAGGGCGCGCTGCGGAGTCATGCCATCCCCCGGCTTGGCGAAGACGGCGTTCTCGTAGGCTTGGATGTGCTGGTTCCAGAGCAACAGGCCCACGGGAGTCAGCGGGCGGTACTTGCTCTTGGGCAGCAGGTCAATGAAGACCTGCGCGGCATCGCGGAACTTGGGGTCGGCATCCTTGAGGTACTTGTTGAAAAGCGCTTCGGTGACGCGCCGGTTGGCGTTCAATCCCGGGATGAACATGCGGCCCTGGGCAGCTTCGGTGCGCGCCTGAATCGCCGCCATGTGCAAGCAGGTTTCCAGGCTGGCCAGTTTGCGGATCAGTTTCCAGGCTTCGCGCGGATGCTTTGCCCCTCTGGGAATTACCCAGGCCCAGCCCCCCAGCCAGGAAATGCGTTCCTGATCGGCCCGCGGCATGGGCGCCGCGCAGACGCCGAAGTTCAGGTCCGGCTTGTACGCGGCAATGCCGGACAGCGTCCAGTTGCCGTCTATCTTCATCGCGACCTTCCCGGTCAGGAAGGGGTCGAGCGCCCCGCCCTGGAAGCTGGACTGGAAGGCATTGACTTCGGTCGCGCCGCCCAGGTCGTCGTAGAGCAGCTTCATGAACTCCAGCGCGCCGGTTACGGCGGGTTCGTTGAGCAGGCACGTCTTGCCGTCGCTGCTCATGAATCTGGCCCCATTCTGCCAGCCGTACAGATAGAGCCAGGAGTTGCCGTAGTTGGGGACGAAGCCGGCGAGCTTCAGCCGCCTGCTGGAACCCTCGCCGGTGAAATGCGAGAGCGCTTTGGCATACACGCGGAGTTCCTCCCAACTGCGCGGCGGAACAGCCTCCTCCTTGCCGGCGATCACCGTTTTGAAGCCGTTCTTGATGAGCATGTCCTTGTTATAATAGAGCGCGCGGTCGTCCGTGCCGATGGGGACGCAGTACAGCTTGCCCTGATAGCAGGCTTCCTCCCAGCAGGGCCGGTAGTAATTCTCCTCCCGGATGGCATCGGGGTCGCCGGCGCGCCGGTCTTCGGCCACGAACCCGCCTGGGCCGGTGACCCCCGGGATTTCATCGTCCAACGCCAGGAAAGCCCCGCGCGCCGCCCATTCGGCCAGGGCGTGGCGGCCCCAGACAATGATGTCCGGGGGGTCTCCGCCCACGATGGCGCAGAGGACGCGCTGGGGGTCGTCATTCATATTGCGGGCGGCGGACTGGCCGATGACGACCTTGACGCGGGGATTTTCCTGCTGGTATTGCTCGAAAATCTCCGCCATGGCCCGCATTTCGTAAGGGTTGGTCCAGTACTGCAGCTCGACTCTCTCCCCGGCCAAGGCGAGTTGCGCGGCGAAGCAAAGGAGCAGGGCGGGCCATTGGGGATTTCGGATTGTGGATTGCGGATTGCGGATTGGAATGGCAAGCGTGAGCAAAGTCCTAGAGGTCTTTGCGCGCAGCAAGCCAATCCAAAATTCTAAGAGATCCAAAGTCATTTCCTATTAGCTATTGGCATTTGGCTGCACGTAAAGTGAAAAGCCGGGGGTTTGCGTGTCCCCCGCTTTGCCATCCACGTCGGCCTGCCACTCGGCCTTCATCTTCACGCCCGGCGCCCACTGAGGGCAGCGCCAAAAGATCGAGTGCTCTGTCCCTTAGTTTCCCTTAGTTTCCCGGTGACAGCCAGGGCGTGGAGGAAGCCATAAGCGGCTGTGTTCCCGCCAACTTCCATTGCTATAACCCCTTAAAATACCAACTTTTTAGGGATAGAATCAAGATATAATAGGGATCGATTCAAGATATAATAAGGATCGAATCGGGTGCGAATCAAGATATAATCAGAGGCGATTAACGATATAATCAAGAGCGATTTCGGCTGCCTGACAGCTCACCGTTGTTTCTATTCGGTTATCAAAGAGCCACCTAAAACTGCAACTTATGATCAGCCACAGAGGACACAGAGGTCACAGAGACCTCCTTGTTTTCCTTCTCCATTCTCTGGGTTCTCTAGCAAAAATATCTCTGCGTCTCCCTACCCCGTGTCCCCGCGTCCCCGTGTCCCCGCGTCTCCGTGTCTCCGTGTCCCCGCGTCTCCGCGTCTGGCCGGCCTTTTGGTTGCGGCTCTGCTGCCTCTGCGTCTCTGTGGTTCCCGTTCAATCCAAAATTGGCCAGGACCATCCCTTCTCAAAACAACACATCCCCTATAGTATAATACGATTATGGCCCATCGTTGTCAAGAGCTAAATTCCAAGAATCTGGACGCATCTGCTGTAACAACTGGCTACGGAAGGACTTGCACTCTCTGAAAAAATCCAGAACCTATTTCTGCAAGCCGGGAATCCGCGTCACAGTCTCCTGGGCCGCCACAATGGCCCACAAACCCCAGTTGTTGACTGTCACCGTATCTTTCCACCCTATCTTTCCGATACTCCCAACCTTGGCCCCCCGAAAGTTCTAACAAGCCCACGAGTGCGGTGTATATGGAACTAAGGGAAGCCTGCTCTGCGCTCAGGCACGGCACTGCGTGCCGTGGCATCGCGGAAAGGGCGACACGGCATGCGGAGGTCAGCGGCGGTGGGCGTGTTGCCGGCCACCCGCCGGGGCGGCAAGAGAAGATTCACTACCTCTGAAGGCCGCACCTCAGCGATCCCTCGGATGACATGGTACTGGAGGTCGCCGTGGCTGGCCACTGCGACTACATAATCACTTACAACAAGCGGAACTTCACCGCGGCGCAGACGTTTGGGATCGGGATCATGACGCCAAAGGAGTTCCTGGAGCTGATCGGAGAGTTGCCATGAGCACCCTGAGCTTGAGGCTGCCGGATTCGTTGCACCGCCGCGTGCGTATCGTATCCCACAAGGACCGTGTTTCGATCAACCAGTTTGTGGCGACGGCTGTCGCCGAGAAGATCGCCGCGCTCGACACCGAGGACTACATTGGCGCACGCGGCAAGCGCGCCACCAGGAAGAAGTTCGTCGCGGCGCTGGCCAAGGTGCCCAACGTGGCGCCGGCTGAATTCGACAGGAGGTAAGGTTCTGGGGCCGCGCACCAATGGCGCTAAGATAAGCGCAGGCGTTCCGGGAGGCCCGCCAAGCGGCGTTCGCGCCAGAACTGCCTGGCCCGGCAAGTCCGTCCCCTGCCGGTTAGGAAAGTCTCGTGCACGTCCCCAATGGCCCCGAGAAGGAGCTATGGGAAGCGAAGTAGAAGACAGCGCATTGCAGCGCCAGCACCCTCCTTGTGTTGCGACGGTCTGTTCCTTCTGTTTTGTCCCTTCTGTTTAAGCCCTGAAAGGGCGCTGAGCGGTAAACGGTGGATGGTTGCGGGGAGAAAGGTTTCAACGCACACCCCCATATTCCGTCCCCGATATTTCAACTTGGCAAAACTCTACGAAGACAGAGTTTTGGGTTTCCAAGGTCGTGCTCCCAGAGCCGCACAACACGCCATCCTAATCTCCGCAGGTGACGCGTTACCGCCCTGTCCCTAGCCTTGTTGCGCCCAAGTTTGCCCGACCAATATTCGCGATTTCCAGTCGGGGTTCGGGAGTGTTTGGCGCATCCGTGCCAAAAGCAACCGTCTACGAATACAACGATCCGCAGCGCGGGGAAAACAAAGTCAGGTCGCCCTTTTAGTGGCCAGTGGCGCCGCCAGCCTGAGATGTGGTAAGCGCGAAAGAGGCGAACCACAGCCAATTCAGTGTCCTTGTTTCCATCGGAGCGGATTAGGGACATCACGTGAGATCGCTTCTTTTTGGAAAAGACGTCTGCCATAGGTCTTTATCACCCAGAATTGGCAGTGACCTCCCCGTCCTCGACCCACTTCAGGTAGGCAGCCCTGTCGTACCCCGCAGCTTCCAGCAAAGTTGCCTGCGCGTCCCGAAGTTCAGCCTTCAGTCTTTGGTTGGCGGCAAGTTCAGCATCCACGTCCCGAATGTTTGCCGCTGATTCGGCAAGTTTTACCGCACAGGTTCGTTCGTCTGGATATGTCTTCTGTACAGGCTGAAGCTTGGTCATTCCAGTTTTATCAATTGGTGGAATGACGTTTGGGCTCAATTCGAACGCAAGCGAGAGCATGAAAACTCCCTTGTCCTCATTGATGACATAGCGGTAACTTCGCCTCATGGCGGCAGTCCACTGGGGAGCGGATGTGTGGCATAACCCCAAGAGCCACTTGCCTAGCGCTACGCCGAAGAGCTGCACCATTTGGCCGCCATTCAGCAGCGAAATGTCCACAGATGCTGTTTCGTGCTTGAATATTTGCGCAGGCACCAGTTTTGCAACGCGTTCTGCGAAGTCATTGTAATGGTCAACGTTCTCACGGGTTGGGCCGCAGAGCTTCTGCAACCCGCCGACATGTACAACACCTGGTTCCACCATTGTTGTGACAAAAAGCAGCCACTCGGTCCTTTGATGAGCAAACTGATAAATCAGAAGTGTCTTCAGTGCCTCATAATACTCCTGCGGATCCTTAACGATGTTCGGGAAGATAGATCCGCACAAATCCAGATTGACCACATGATATGGCCCGTAAGCCTTAAGGTAATGATAAGCTTGCGATTCGCAGTTTCCAATGGCCTCGAAGCGGTCCTGAACCACGCACGAGTCTCCCGCCACCCGCGACAACGAAGTCACTGCATTGTTGGCTACGTGTACCCGTGTGCCCTGTTGATCTGAGCCATGACCTTCGTTGAAGCCGAGATAGCGGATTGGACATTTGAAGTGCTGAACATCCCGCCAAAGAGCGCGAATGTCCAGCAGGTCTTCGCCGGGAATGACGAGGCATTTCAGGGTTCGCTCCAAAGCCACGTCAGGAGGCATGTTGAGGAGAGCTTGATCAGTCCCTTGGTCGTCAAGCGACCACTCTGTTTCTGGCAACTCAAGTTGCCTCTTCCAATGGCGCTTAAGCATCCTCGCGGTCAACTCATTCCACTGGAACTTGCGGATGAATTCTTTTCTAACCCGGTGCCACGGAAGGAATTTGTCACGAGGCGGCGCCGTGTGAGTGGGAAGCTTGTCCTGGACAATCTCGTCAACGAAGTCAGCGCCTTCGGAACTCATGTGTTAGGTCTCAAGGAGAACGATTTCAAGGATGTCCCGGATGAGCTTCTCTTGCTCTTCATAGGACAACTTTGCGAGCAAACCCCAACCGTGGAGAAGCTGGACAATTGCCACTGCCTTCTTCTCTGCAAACTTCCTTCGCTCTTCCTCCGCTGCGGTTCTGTGCCTGCCTTCTGGCTGCGGGACCACTGCATCCTTCCGCAAGACTATGGCTCCTTCATTGCGAAGGCTGCGCGCTTCTGACTGCCTGGCAGCATCCAGCAAAACGACCTCTGGCACGTCATTCACACCTCGCGCCTTCAACGAGGCCTCAACTCGCTCCTCAACTCGCTCGCGAGCCCTCATTCCTTCAACAGCCAGCTTGCGCGACCGAAGATCGCTCCCAACTTCCTTGTGGCGATTGGCAAGCTGTCTCAGCGCCGAGTGCAACCATTTGACGAGGTATTGGTAATGCGGATGCGCGTAGTTGAAGGATTCGCGGTCAATGTTGATTGCCCCGTCCAATCCCTCGCGCACGAATATCTCCGCGGTGATCTGCCGCGTGCGGTTCTGCTCGGAAATCTGATAACCCAAGAAGGTGCGGTCGAACAAGGCGCCCGAAGCATTGCCAACACGCAGCATAACGCCTTGGTGCTGCTTGGGGATGATTCGCGGCGCCCAGAATAAATAGGCTTCAAACACCAGGGGCCCGCCACTCAACTCGGACAGCTTTGTCTCAAACTTCTGAGCGTCACCGCCGATGAAGAGAAGCGGAGTGGTTACTGCGGTCTTGGTCTTCGGCAAATCCCGATAAAGAATGGGGCGGAATAGCTGTACTCCATCAACAAAAACTTCGAATTTGTCTTTCTGCGCGCCGTTCGGTGTCTTTAGCGTGAGAATATTGCGCGGTGTCTCGCCGGCTTTGAGATCAATTTGCTTGGACTGCCCGCGTGGCCTGTTCGCGAGTGTAAAGAAGAGGAACTCGCCGTCGCCTGGCAGGTCGAAAGGATGCCCTTCTAGGTATTCCAGTGGCGCTGAAAGCGCCAGCGTCCATAGGGTTTGCAGGTATCGGTCGAAAAGCATTTCTAGGTCTACTATTTCCGCCTCTGTTTCGGCGGCTGACCGAACGGCCATGACAAGTTTCTTGAAACGATCGCGCGGCTTATCACTATCATCCCAAGGCAGGCGCGGCTGCTCTTCGAGGAGGTCCTCCTGCTTGGGCTTCATGCGCCCGATGTGCCAGACTGGCGGTTTGTTCTTCTCGGCCTCTTCATCCTCTTTCTGATAGGCAATCCTCGTCCAGAGGTCGTCGCTTGCCAATTCGGCACGCGTGCGGGGCAGGAGGTCGAGTAGCTTGATCTCCGTTCCATGAGAGTCCGAATCCGTTGATGGTTCCCGCCAGATGCGGGCATGTCCGCTTTCGATTTCATACCGGCCGTCGCTATTCTGGCGAAGCAGTTTTTGTTGTCCCCCAACTGCGCCAAGCGTTATGTCGGCGATTGTGCGGTGCCTGTCGCCCTTTGTCTTTGTGATGATGAGAAAATGACGGGTGAACTGGGCCACGGAGAACAGGCCTATACCCAGCTTCCCGATAAGCTGCCGCCCTTTAGGACTGCTGTCCTTGTCCTTCTGAGCGGTTATTCGAAGCGCCGTTCCCTCTTTGCTGTGTTTCGCGCTCCCGCCGATATGCTTGATGAGGTGCTCCAAGACCTCTGGCGAAAGACCGAGGCCATTGTCGCGCACTGCGATTTGACCGAAACGTGGCGCATCCGTAAGAATGATAACTTCAGTCGCATCGGCGTCATAAGCATTGGAAATGAGTTCGCGCAGCGCCGAGGAAGGCTGCCGGTAGATGCCATCAGTAACACGCGCCAACACGCGTTCGTCAGTGGCGAGCGTAGTCTCGGCTGGCGTCCGCGTCCTCTCTGAGGCGCGTATGCTTTCTGCTAGTGACAGCATGGACTCAGACATGCGCACGGATCCCAAGACCGGCCTGTTCTGCAAGAACCCGTAAAACCGCCTCTGCAAGGGGAGGCGGTACAGCGTTCGTGACTTGCTCCATTTGGTTCGCGAACGATCCGTAAATCCGGAAACTATCTGGAAAGCCTTGCAGCCGGGCTGCCTCTCGCACGGTAATGCTTCGTGGAAACTCATAGTGGGCCGGAGGAGCGCGGTGGCCAGAAAAAAGCGTGTTGGAGGGCCGATCCGGATGCAACTTCCGGTAAGACATCGGACCCGTTCCTGGCTGCAGAGCCGCAATCTTGTGCTGCACTTTCGCCGAGTGGCGCATTGCGAAATGGTTTGGCACCGCCAGAGAATCCTGTTCGTCCTTGTATTCATCCGGGCGGTCAGTGGCGGCAGGCAGCCCGCTCAAAGCCGCCCTAACCGGCACCTTCCTTGCCTTCAAATCATCAAGACGACGTCGCACATTCTGCTCGTTGATGGGCTTGCGGGTGATCAGGAAGAAGGCGCGCTCCCGGCGCTGAGGCACCCCAAAGTCCTGTGCGTCAAGCAACAGTGCCAAAACACTGTAGCCGGCGGCTTCAAGCCTTCGCCGGAAATCGCGCAGGCGCGGCATGTGTTTCTCTTTGAGCAGCGTAGCAACGTTTTCGACCAGGGCGCATTCTGGCGCGAGATGAACAATGGATCGTGCAACTGCAAGGAGCACTTTGTTGCGCTTGTCCGATGGGTTACGCGAACCCGCTGCCGAAAACCCTTGGCACGGTGGCCCTGAGAGCACGACGAGTGGCGCTGCCGCAGGATCACGTTGGCGAAGAGCTGCCTTGCATTCATTTGTGGCGCGGGGACCTGCAATGGTTCTTTCAACCGTGGTAGCCTCTGGGAAATTCTTCGCGTAAGTCCTGAGTGCGGTGGTGTTTGTGTCCACTGCTGCGACAACCCGCATCCCTAGCTGGCGGGCAGCCAACGAAAGACCACCCATTCCGGAGCACAAATCCACCACAACAGCGGCAACAGCAGAACCGCGTGTAACAGCGTCGTTCGCTCGTGAATCTTCAAAGCCTGATGCGGCAAAAATGCTCATCTTCAGCTAACCCACTCAAATGATATTGGACCATTCAAGAGTTGCAAGGAAAACCGGGACAGACCACTCGATCTGCGCCTGAGTTCCTCAAAAGAACATCCCCCTTGCCCCATCACTGCGGCGCGCCTCCAGAGATCGTTTGCGCTGCCGCCTTTGCCTCAGGCCCTTCACCCCAGTTCTGCTTCCCAATCCTCCACACGCAGTCCTGGAACTCGTCTGAACTCACCGGTATTGTGGGAAACAAGCGTGAGGTCATGCGCCAGAGCAAGGGCAGCAATCAGGAGGTCGTTGGGGCCTATCAGCGTGCCTTGCGCAGTCAGTACAGAACGAATCTTGGCATATTCCTCCGCCGCTTGGTCGTCAAAAGGCAAGGAAGGAAAAAGGCCGAAGAAGGCTTCCAGCTTCGCAAGTTCCTTCTGCGGCTGCTGGCCGTACAAGGCCCCGAACAGCAATTCGGCTTTGACCACTGAGCAAAGCACTATGGCGCCGTACACCTGTCCTGCCAGCCTGCCCGAGAGCGGTGACTTGCTTGGACTTCGCAAATGGCGGATGCAACAATTGGTGTCCAGGAGATGCGGCATTAGAAGGGCTCCCGCTTCTCGTACGCGCCTTGTTCATGGCGGCGGAAGGAGGGATCAGGTATGCTGCCTGCCGTTGCCAGTACAGCCTTCCGCCACGCTATCGGGTCGTGCAAGTATCTGGCGTTCGGGGCCGACACCGCCACGTCCACTTCCGCGTCTGCGAATACAGCCGGAAGCTTCAGTTTCAACTCCCCGTCAGGGTTCACATGACAATGCAGCAGAACGCCAGGCATGGCACAGCTCCTTCATTACTACTTCTATACTATCAGGTGCTGCTCTCATTCGCAACACATTCGCGGAACCAAGGCACGGACTGGTGCATGGCGTTTTCCGCGCGCCCCCTCTCCCCTTGCGGGAGAGGGCCGACGTGAGCGAAGCGAACGCGGGGAGAGGGGTGTCGTGCCCCCTCCCCCTACCCCCTCCCGCGAGGGGAGGGGGAAAAACGGCCCGCCTAAAGTGTCATGCACCCGAACGGACTGCCCATTGAACAGCCCGCCCGTCCCCTACGGCCGCGCGTCCGCCTGGAGGCCGCTGAGGGGATGCTGGATGGCCGCCTGCCAGGCTATTTCCTGCAACAGGCGGTTCAGCTTCTCCCCGTCCGGGTTCTGCATCTTGGCGAGGCTGGACGGCAGGGGCAGCCCCACCGGGCTGCGGCGATACATTACGGCGAAGTGGCAATAGGACACCAGGACTTCCAGCGGCGGTTTGCCGTGGCCCAGCTCATCCGAGAAGAGGTCCTCTTGCGTCTTCAACCCGGGTGCTTGGCCGGCGATGATCTTCTCGCGCAGCGCGATGACCGCCTGCCCGGCCGGGACCACGAAGAGCACCGTCTTGCCGTATTTCTTGTTCAGTTCGCGGATGAGGCCGTCCCAGCCCTGGAAATAAGGAGCGTGCCGTTTGCGCAGTTCCTCACCGGTGATGGCGTTGTGGTCCACCTTCTCGCCCTTGGCCAGCTTGGTGGTCGGCTCGAAAATATCCCAGCGCAGCCAGAATTCCTGGACGGTGATGCGGATGTTGGGGTTGTGTTCCAAGGCCAGTTTGGTGAAGTTCTCGAGGCCTTCATCGGGCAAGTGCACGACCGCGAGGGACAAGAGGTCCACCTTGCCCTCACGCAAGGCGGGCTTGACCTGGTTCTTCTCGTCAGGCACGTTCCAGTGCTGGATGGCTTTCGAGCCGCCGATTGACGACTGGCCCACTTTGACCTGGTCCTTGATGCCCGCGGCCTCCAGCATCTCTTGCAGGATGGCAGGCATGAAGACATGAAAGCTGTGGCTGCAATAGAAGACGCGCATTCCCTTGGTGACAGGCTCAGCCAGCTTGGGGCCGTCCTTGGCGGGAGCCGCGTCCCCGGCCGGCGCCGGCGCTGTTGCGGCCGCCAGAGCCAGCGAGCAGACTGCTGCCGCGCAGCGGGAAGCGGATCGAAGACGTGCTGGCATGGGCAAGGCTCCTTTGCTGGTGTTTGTCAACTGCCACCTCTATACCTTTCCTCCTTCCCGTGTCCAGAGCGGATATTGTCCGCGGAGGCTTGGGGGTGCATGTCAGCAAATGTACCGCGGGCGTCCCGCCCGCTCGTGGCAGGCTGGCAGAATCCGAGGGCAAAGGCGGGCGGGACGCCCGCGGTACGCTCTGCCTCGTGCATTTACTGACATGCACCCAGGCTTGGCAACGGACACGCGAGCGGCTACGCTGCACACAGGATGGAGTTATTCAGGGAGATAAGGATCGCGCGCCATGAAGAAGCCATCACTGCGCACTCGACGGCAATTCCTCAGGACCGGAGGCCAGATGGCGGCGGCGGTGCTGGCGCCCAGCATCCTCCCGGCTTCGGTGTGCGGCGCGCTCGCGCCCAGCAACCGCGTCAATGTGGCCTGCATCGGCACGGGCAATCAGGGCGTGCAGGACATGCGGGCATTTCTGGTGGAGAGCGACACGCAGGTGGTGGCGGTCTGCGATGTCAATCGCGGCAGCGGCGGCTACAAAACCGCCAGCCAGTTCCTGGGCCGCGAACCGGCGCGCCAGATCGTGGAGGAGTTCTACGCCGATCGCAAAGCCGCCGGCGCCTATCGCGGCTGCGCTGCCTATACAGACTTCCGCGAAGTGCTCGCCCGGCAGGATGTGGACGCTGTGGCGATAGTGGTGCCCGATCACTGGCATGCGGTGATGACCGTCCTGGCCGCGCGCGCGGGCAAGGACATTTACTGCGAGAAACCGCTAAGTTTGACCGTCCCTGAAGGCCGCGCCATGGCCGAGGCCGTGCGGCGCCACGGCGTCGTGCTCCAGACCGGCAGTCACGAACGCTCCAGCAAGCAGACGCGTTTTGCCTGCGAACTGGTGCGCAACGGCCGCATCGGCCGGCTGCAGCGCATCGTGGCGGCCGTCGGCCCGTGGAACAAGAGCGGTCCGGTGGGCACATGGCACGCCGCGCCCGTGCCGGAGGGTTTCGATTACGAGATGTGGCTCGGACCCGCGCCGTGGGCGCCGTATCACCAGGACCGCTGCCTCTACAATTTCCGCTTTATCAGCGACTATTCGGACGGCCAGGTAACCAATTACGGCGCGCACTCGCTCGACATGGCGCAGTGGGGCAACGGCACGGACTTGTCCGGCCCCGTGGAAGTGGAAGACGCCGGCAGCGAATGGCCGGAGGCAGGCCTGTTCGACGTGGCGAAGACCGTGCACTTTCGCGCGCGTTACGCCAATGGCGTGGAACTGGAGTGCCTCACGCGCGCAGACAACGTGGCGTGCCGCTTCGAGGGCACTGAGGGCTGGGTGCAGACAGGCTATGGCGGCTTCTTCACCCATCCGGCGTTCGCCGTCTCCAACAGCTCGATCATCATCTTCCTGGGATTCGTCGTACTGGTACTCTCGCTCGTCGTCATCACGATCATCATG
>JBEKKG010000100.1:0-12804 GCA_050010835.1 Planctomycetota bacterium | reverse complement strand
GCAGCTCCCGGTCGAGCCGCGGCCTCATCGCGGGCGGCGCCGGCGGTAAGTTTGCGGTCAGCACCTTCTGCCGCAGTGAAAGGTTCGAGGACCACTTGCTTAGCTGGGGCTGGGTTCTCTCGGGCCTCTTCTGGTGGCGCGCCGAACTTGCTCTTGGCCCTGCCGAACTCCCCGTCATTCTTGGCCAGCTTCGGGCTCGCGGGCTGCGTCGGGGCAACGAAGTTCTTGGGACGGAACCCACCAGTAGAGGTAGCGATATGAGTTTGCGGGCCGGTTATGCGCATCACGAAAGCCAGAACGCACACCAGCAGCAGCGCCGCAATGCCAAAAAGCACAGGGCGCCACAATGAGATGTCGCTCACAACATTTGGTGCGGGTGTGGATGTGTCCAGAAGCTTGGAGAAATCCCGCGGTGCGGGCTGCGCCAGCATTTCCTGGCGCACATGCACGGCCAAAGCTGGCGGGGCCTTGAGTTTGGGCAGGCCGGTTACCGCGGCGCTGGCCGCCTTCAGGTCCGCGAGCACAGCGCGGCAAGCTGCGCACTCGCCTACATGCGCTTCGCACGCGGTGCGCACGGAGTCCTGCAATTCGCCGTCCAGGTACGCGCTCAACTCCGCCTGAGTGTTCTCGCAAGCATCCATGTCAGTCCGGCCTGGTTCTTCCCTTCAGTGCCCTCGCCCGCAAGGGGAGAGGGTGTAGGGCGAGTTGCCAACTCGCCCCACGATGACTATTGCAGGTCCTTCAACACCCGCGCCAGTTCCAGTCTGGCGCGGTGCAAGCGCGACTTGACCGCGGCACGCGAAACGGAAAGCGTGTCCGCGATGGCGTCGTAGTCAAGACCCTCAACGTCCCGCAGCAGCAGAATACTGCGGTAGTCCGGGTCAAGCTGCTGCAAGCCCTCCTGAACGCGCTCGCGCAGTTGCTGTTTCTCCAGTTCGACGGCTGGGTCACAGTCCGCCGGGGCTGCCACAACGTCGCGCAGGCCCTGGACCTCGCCCGCAGGGTCACTGGGCGCATCGAGCCGCACGGCCTCGAAGCGCTTGTGCCGCGCGTCATGCCGCCGCCGGGAGAAAGCCGCATTCATGGCGATGCGGAACAGCCAGGTGTAGAACTTGCTCCCGCTGCGAAAGGCGCCCAGCGCCCGGTACGCTTTCAGGAATGTCTCCTGAGCCAAGTCCTCCGCTTCGTCCGCCGAACTGCAAAAACGCGCCAGCAGGTTGAAGACGCGGTCCTGGTAACGCAGCACCAGCGTTCCGAAGGCATCCGCGTTCCCAAGAGCGGCTCTGCGAACAAGTTCTTCGTCGGCCTCCTCCTGTCCCGCTGCGGCCTCCGCGGCCGCAGCGTCGAGGCTGGGGCTCCGCGTCAACGGCATCCCGCCGCCCTGTGTATTAGACTCCGGTGCGGCCACAGCAGATTCGCGTTTTTCGCTCGACAACATAAGAATTCAGCCCGCGCAGTCCCTCAGAGAGACGTGTGAACGGCCCGGATGCAGGCGGAAAAATCAAAATGAGCAGTGCGGGCACAGTCTCAAGCGGTTGTCGGCTGTGCGGCCTGCGGGGCCGGTTCCTGCGGAGTCGGTTGCTGCGGAGCCTCGCCGCCCGGCGCCTCGATCCGCTGTTCCATGACCTTGCCGGCCTTGAACGTGACCACCTGTTTGCTGGGCACCATAACCTGTTCACCAGTGCGGGGGTTGCGCGCTTTACGGGCCTTTCGAGTGCGCACCTCAAAGACACCGAAATTACGCAGCTCAATGCGCTTATCGGTGGCCAGGACATCAATAATCCCGTCCAAGGTCAACTGGACAATCTGCTTAACCTTCTGCTGCTCAACTTCGGTCTTCTTGGCGATGTCAATCACCATATCATTCTTAGTCACTGTTGCCCCCCGCGATGTCACAGGTCAAGGTTGGGCTTGGCCGCAAACGCCAACAAAGCACCCCGTTCCCCTGACTACCCCGCACCCTCTTCTTCTTGGTGCCCACGTCTCTGTCTACCAGTCCGGCTGGTCCTGTCAAGGCACAACTCCAGCCGCCTATCAGCTTTATCGTGAAAGATTGCATACTGGGCCTGACTTTGCAAGTGAAAAAAAAAGACGGCCCAAGGATTGCGCCGCCGCCCGTGCCCCGCTATACTGGCCCCGGTAACGCGGCGGCAGCGCGAGCCGCGGCTGGCTTCTGATTGAAAGGGCTTTGCCTACGGCTTTCGAAGACGCAGAGGTTGAACTATACCTCTCCGAGATCAGCAAATATAAACTGCTGACACCGGAAGAGGAGAGAGAACTGGCGCACCGCGTGGCCGACGGCGATACCGAGGCGCGCAACCGGATGGTGCGGTCCAACCTGCGGCTGGTCGTCAGCATCGCCAAACACTACACCGACCGCGGCATGTCTTTCCTGGATCTGATTGAGGAGGGCAACCTCGGCCTGCTCAAGGCCGTCAGCCGCTTCTCACCTGACCAGGGCTGCAAGTTCTCCACGTACGCCTCGTGGTGGATCAAGCAGTCCATCCGCCGGGCCTTGATCAACAAGGTCAAGTCCGTGCGCGTGCCCGCGTATATGGTCGAGTTGCTCTCGCATTGGAAACGGGCCACGGCAGCCCTGGCGCAGAAACTGGGCCGCGAACCCAGCCTTGAGGAGATCGGCAAGTATCTCGGTCTTACCCCCCACAAAGTTTCCATAGTCCGCCAGGCCCTCAGCGCCTCGGCCCCGCCAGGGCGCAGCGGGGATGCCCAGGACAGCTTCGACCTGGAAGACATCCTGGCCGGGGTCCCGAGCCGGGAGCAGGAACCCGGCTCTCTGGGCGACTATGACCGCGAAGCCCTGCGCAAGGCCCTTGAGTTCGCACTGACCGAACGCGAACGCCAGGTGGTCGAACTGCGCTACGGCCTGGCTGCTGCGGATGCAGGCCCGGCCAACCAGCCCAGTACGCTCGAAGATATCGGCTATAGGATCGGTCTGACCCGCGAACGCGTACGGCAGATAGAGAACCAGGCCCTCCGCAAACTGCAAATCTATCTGCAAGAGAAAGATGAGAGCGAAGAACTCGCCCGGGAGGAGCGGCGGCGCTTGCGCGCGCTGGACGGCAATTCCGGTCCCCCGCAAGCCGGGCACGAAGCGCCGCAGTCCCCTGCGCAGGCGCAGCCGAAGGCCGTAAGATCCAGACGCAAGACCACAGTGCGCATACCGCGCGTCCCAAGCCTCAAGCGTCAAGCCTCAAGCCTCAAGCCTCAAGCCTGACGCCCCAAGCCACGTTTCACGTTTTGCGTTCTGTTGCCCGCAGGGTATATTATGAAGGTGCTGCGCGAGTGGCTGGGAGAGCCAGAGACAAGGGGAGGTCCGCCATGAGTTTCTTCGATCGCTTGACTTCACAGTTCATCGAAATCATCGAGTGGGTGGATGACAGCCGCGACACCATGGTCTACCGCTTTCCCGTGTACGCGAAGGAGATAAAGAACGGCGCCAAACTGGTGGTGCGCGAGGGCCAGGCGGCAGTCTTCATCCGCGAAGGCCAATTGGCCGACGTCATGGGACCAGGCACCTATACCCTCGACACCAAGAACCTGCCCGTCCTGTCCACGCTCCTGGGCTGGAAATACGGCTTTGAATCGCCCTTCAAGTGCGAAGTCTACTACACGGCCACCCGGCAGTTCACCGACCTCAAGTGGGGCACCCAGAACCCCATCATGATGCGCGACGCGGACTTCGGCGTGGTGCGCTTGCGCGCCTTCGGTTCTTACGCCTTCAAGATCAGCGACCCCGGCAAGTTCCTCAAGGACATCGTCGGCACCGATGGCCTGTTCGAGACCGAAGAGATCAGTAATTATCTGCGCGACATGCTGCTGCAAGCTTTCGCCACGGCGCTGGGCGCGGCCAAGATCGCGGCGCTGGACCTGGCGGCCAACTACAAGGAAATCGGCGACAAGCTCACCAACGCTATCAACCACGATTTCGGCCAGCACGGCCTGACCCTGACGCGTTTCCTGATCTCCAACATCTCCGTTCCGCAGGAAGTCGAGGCCGCCTTGGACAAGCGCTCCGAGATGGGCGCGGTGGGCGACCTGAACCGCTTCACACAGTTCCAGGTGGCCAGCGCCATACCCGATGCGGCCAAGCAGCCCGGCGGCATGGCGGGCATCGGCATGGGCCTGGGCGCGGGCATGGCTATGGGCGGACAGATGGCCAGCGCGGTCGGCCAGGGCCTTGCCGGCGGCGCCGCTGCCGGCGGCGACGACACGCTCGGCAAGCTCGGGCAACTGAAGAAGATGCTCGAGGCGGGGCTGATCGAGAAAGAGGAATACGACGCCAAGAAGAAGGAGTTGCTGGCGAAGATGTAGGTTGGGGCGTGGTCAGTAGTTCGCTGTCAATTGCCTGGAGGGAATGTAAAGGGAGGCCCCTTGACTTGGAGTTGTCCTTTGTTACCATTCAACCATGAAGAAGAACTGGCCAATCATCATTAGAACCCCTCGTCCGTCACGGGAAGAACTGCTAAAGGAAATGGGAATCTCCAAGCGCAGGGCGGCGGAACTGGATGCCGCCGTCCGCAGGTGGAATGCCGCGATTCAGCAGGCCGAGCCAACGGAGCCCCAAAAGCAGGGCTCTGCCAGTGTGCGCGCCGGACAAAAAAATGCGCATAAGCTTAACAAGCAGAGCGGCTTGTCAGCAGTTTGTTCGCCTCAGGTTCGCAGTCTCGCAACTCGAGCCCGAGCAAAATGAGTTTGGCTAACCCCAAGCGTACGCTCGCGCCCAACCACGACGTATTCTTGAACGTCCCTTACGACAAGGAATATGAGAGCCTCTTTATCGCCCTTATCGCTGGACTTTGCGGTTTGGGTTTGAAGCCGCGTTGCGTGCTTGAAATACCATTCTCTGAGGATGAGGGCGGGGGGCCACGCCTTAAGCGCATTTTCAAGCTCCTCTCGGCGTGCTCTTTCTCTATTCACGACCTGTCGCGCGTTGAGTTATCACCAGAGTTGCCGATTTTCCCGCGGTTCAACATGCCATTTGAGCTGGGTTTGGCGGTCGCACTGAGTATGCACTGTCGCGGCCACAGATGGGTGGTGTTTGAGGCCCGCGGACACCGCCTGACCAAGTCCCTCAGCGATTTGAACGGCTGGGACCCATTTATCCATGGGGGTACGCCAGAAGGAGTTCTACGCGTGATGGAGGACGCTTTTCGTCGACCGAACCGCCGCTTTCGATTTAAGCACTCCTTGACGCTGTTCAAGAGCCTTGCAGGATTCGCGAACGAACAAAAGCTCCTTTACCGCGAGAGCAGTTTGTTTAGCGGGAGGATGTTCGAAGACTTGGTGTTCTTCGGACAGGAGCGAGCACGCGAGATGGAGGAGAATAGAGTCCCGGATCTTCTCCGGCGCACAGATGCCGTTCTTGGTCACCCAGGCCACCATGGATAGGATCTTCTTTCGATGAGTGAACCTCTCCCACAGACCGCATCCACGAAAGACTCCGCCAAGGAGCGCAAGTTCCCCTGCAAGTCCTGCGGTGCGGACCTGCTCTTTGACCCGGCCGCGAGCGAGCTCAAGTGTCCCTTCTGCGGGCATGAGCAGAAGATTCCCCAGACCGCCGAGGAAATCAAAGAATACAGTTTCAACGACTACCTGGCCAAGCCCCGCGGCCTTGGCTATGGCAAGACCGCGGGCCGCGACGTGCGCTGCGACGGTTGCGGCTCCGTCACGCACCTGGACGCCTCCGTGCGCGCCACCACTTGCGCTTTCTGCGGCAAGCCGCTGATTACAGACGATCAGGCCGGCGTTGCCGGCGGCGAGGACGTGATTGCACCCGAGGCCCTGGTCCCGTTCCACATTACCGCCGCGCAGGCCCAGGAAGCTTTCCGCAAGTGGATTGGCGCACGCTGGTTCGCCCCCGGCACCTTGAAGCGCGAATCGCACCTCAGGCAACTCCAGGGCGTCTACAGGCCGTACTGGACCTACGACGCCCACACCGTCAGCCATTGGACGGGTGAGCGCGGGGACTACTACTGGGAGACCGAAACCTACACGGAGTACGAGAACGGCAAGCCCGTGACCAAGACGCGCCAGGTCCGCCGCACGCGCTGGACGTTCGTCTCCGGCGTGCATAGCGAGTTCTTCGACGACGTGCTCATCCCCGCCGGCAAGACCATGGACTTCGCCACTACTTACAACCTCTCCGGCCTGAAGCCCTATGCGCCGGAGTACCTCAGCGGTCTGGGCGCGGAACGTTACGTGGTTTCGTGCGAACAGGGGTGGGGCAAGGCCAAGGAGGTGATCGCGGACGCCATCTACAGCGCCGTGCGGGGAGAGATCGGCGGCGATGAACAGCGCGTCCACTCGGTCAACACGGCCTACAGCGGCATTACCTACAAGCACATTCTGCTGCCGCTGTGGATTAGCTCTTACCGCTACGGCAACAAGACCTATTCGTTCCAGGTGAACGGCCAGACGGGCGAAGTTGCCGGCGTGCGCCCCTACAGCTTCTGGAAGATCTTCTTCCTGGTGTTGGGGATCGCGGCGCTGATCACGGTTGTCGTTATCCTGGCACACCACCCGCGGTGACGGATTTCGAAGTTCGAGTTTTGAGTTTCGATCGGTGGCGCTACTCCACGCGCAGCAAGTGGTAGTCCTTCTTCCCCTTGCGCAGGACAATGTACTTGCCGTGCAGCAGGTCGGCGGCTGTGACCTTTCTCTGCATGTCGGCCACACGGAGATTGTTCAGGTTCGCGCTGCCCGCTTGGAGGGAACGCTTGGCTTCGCCTTTTGAGGGCCACAGCTTCGGCGCTTCCACCAGCAGGTCCACAATCGGGCAGCCTGCCCCTTCCAGCCGCTGCCTGGCGAGAGCGGAACTCGGGGCCTCCTTGACCACCTCCAGCAGCGTCTGCTCGTCCATCTCCGCCAGCGGCTTGCCCTTGCCGAAGAGCGCCGCAGCCGCTTCCTCGGCTTTCAGGCGCTCCGTCACACCGTGCACGCGCTCCGTCATCAGCCGTGCCAAGGCGCGCTGCGCGGGGCGCTGCGCGGGCGCGGCCTGCTGTTGTGCTTCGAGCGCCAGGATTTCTTGCTGCGGCAACTCGGTGAAGAAACGCAGATACTTCAGCGCGTCACCATCGCCCACGTTGATCCAGTATTGGTAGAAGTCATACGGCGACGTGCGCTTGGGGTCGAGCCACAGCGCGCCCTTGGTGGTCTTGCCGATCTTCTCCCCGCTGGCGTCCGTGATCAGCGGCGTGACCAGCCCAAAGGCGGCCCAGTTCTCGAGCGGCTCGTCCTCGGGCCGTTTGCGGCGGATCAGTTCGATGCCCGCCGTGATGTTGCCGTACTGGTCGCTGCCCCCGATCTGCAAGCGGCAGCCGCAAGTGCGGAAGAGATGGAAGAAATCGTAGGCTTGCAGGAGCATGTAGCTGAATTCGGTGTAGCTGAGGCCGGAGGCGCGGTCCTCGAGGCGCTTGCGCACCGATTCCTTTTCCAGCATCACGTTGACGGTGAAGTGTTTGCCGGCGTCGCGCAGGAATTCGATCAGGCTGAGGCCGCACAGCCAGTCGGCGTTGTTGAGCAGCCGCGCCTGGGCCGCGCCGGGCGCAAAATCCAGGAAACGCTCCATCTGCGCCTTCATGCCCGCGACGTTCCGTTCCAGATCTTCGCGGCTGAGCAGGCTGCGCTCCTCGGATTTGCCCGACGGGTCCCCGATGAATCCGGTCCCGCCGCCGACCACGGCGATGGGCGCGTGGCCGGCTCTCTGGAAGCGCGCCAGATTCAGCAATGAAATGAGATGATGCGCGGCCAGGCTGTCAGCGGTGGGGTCGAAGCCGCAGTACAGCGTGAACTGCTCCCGCAGCAGCCGCGTACCCAGGCTCTCTTCCGTGATCTGTTGCACCAGCCCGCGCCAGCGCAGTTCGGCAAGGATGTCAGTCGGCATTCAGGATACTCCTCTGTGAAGCAGTGCGGATTATAGCACAGGTTTGGGCACCTGCACCTGTGCGGTTGCATATTTCTGGCCGAGAGGTAACGTGGAGATTGTGGATACCAGCACTCTGTTCCTCTCGTTGCTTATTTCGACCGTGGGCTTGGTCTATTTCCTTTACGGCCGCAAGCGCCCCTCGTACCCGTTCATGCTGGCGGGCGCGGTGATGATGGTCTTCAGCTACTTCCTGGATTCCGTCTGGCTATCGCTGCTGGTCTTCATTGTTTTGGCGGCCTTGCCGTTCTTTATCCGCTGACTTCCGCCAGTGGCGCCCTTCTCCATCGGCCGCTATACTCGCAGCCGCAAGGGGAACAGTGTCGTTGTACGCTGCAAACCGGAACCGCGGATGAGGAGGCGCCTGCATGGCCCCGCAGTACATCTACCAGATGGCCGATCTGCGCAAGTTTTACGACAAGAAGGAAGTGCTGAAAGGCATCTGGCTGGGCTTCTATCCCGGCGCGAAGATCGGCGTGCTGGGCGTCAACGGCTCGGGCAAGTCCACGCTCCTGCGCATCATGGCCGGGGTGGACAAGGACTTCGACGGCCAGGCCGAGCCGTACAGCAAGGCCAGCGTGGGGTTCGTGCCGCAGGAGCCGCAGCTTGACGCCTCGCGCGATGTCCTCGGCAACCTGGAAGAGGCCGTCGCGCACGTCCGCGCGCTGCTGCAACGCTATGAGGAGATCAACCAGCGGCTGGCGACCGAGCTTTCTGAAGACGAGATGACCACGGCCTTGGAGGAACTCACGCAGGCCCAGGAACAGATTGACGCCTGCGACGGCTTCAACCTCGACCGCAGGCTCGAAATCGCCATGGACGCCCTGCGCCTGCCGCCGCCGGAGGCCCAAGTGGAGACGCTGTCCGGCGGCGAGAGGCGCCGCGTGGCCTTGTGCAAGGTGCTCATGCAGGCGCCCGACATTCTGCTGCTCGATGAGCCCACCAATCACCTCGACGCCGAATCCGTGGCGTGGCTGGAACGGCACCTCAAGGAGTACAAGGGCGCGGTCATCGCCGTCACCCACGACCGCTACTTCCTGGACAACGTGGCCGGCTGGATCCTGGAACTCGACCGCGGCAAGGGCATCCCCTGGGAGGGCAATTACTCCTCCTGGCTGGAGCAGAAGCAGAAGCGGCTCGCGGACGAAGAGAAACAGGAATCGGCGCGCCAGAAGGCGCTCCAGCGCGAACTGGAATGGGTGCGCATGTCGCCCAAGGCGCGCACGGCCAAGAGCAAGGCGCGGCTGTCCGCGTACGAGCGGCTGGCCGCGCAAGAAGTGGAAATGCGGGAAGAGGCCATCGAGCTGCGCTTGCCGCCCGCGCCGCACCTGGGCGACAAAGTGGTGGCCGCCCAGGGCGTGCGCAAAGGCTACGGCGACCGTGTCTTGATGGACGGCTTGGAGTTCTCGCTGCCGCCCGGCGGCATAGTCGGAGTCATCGGCCCCAACGGCGCGGGCAAAACGACGCTCTTCAAAATGATAATCGGCCAGGAGCAACCGGACGCCGGCACGATCGTCGTCGGGGCTTCCGTGGTCTTGAGTTACGTGGACCAGAACCGCGACACGCTGGACCCCGGGAAGACCGTGTACGAGGAAGTCTCGGGCGGCAACGATTTCGTGTACTTCGGCAAACAGCGTATTTCCGCGCGCAGCTACCTGGCGCGCTTCAATTTCAAGGGCACGGACCAGCAGAAGCTGGTCGGCCGGCTTTCCGGCGGCGAGCGCAACCGCGTGCAGCTCGCCAAGCTGCTCAAGCGCGGCGGCAACGTCCTGCTGCTGGACGAGCCGACCAACGACCTCGACGTGGACACGCTGCGCGCGCTGGAGGAGGGCCTGGACAATTTCGCCGGCTGCGCCGTCGTCATCAGCCACGACCGCTGGTTCCTGGACCGCATCGCCACCCACATCCTGGCCTTTGAAGGCGAAGGCCAAGTGCGCTGGTTTGAGGGCAATTTCCAGGCCTACGAAGCCAAACGCCGCGAGGAACTCGGCGCGGAATACGACCGCCCGCACAGGCTGGTGTACAAGAAGTTGATGCGATAGCCGAGGGTAAGCAGCGTCCTTGACGTACAAGAATGCAATGGTAGAATTCTGATGGTTAGTGAGGCTGCGGGCTGTTGAGAGCTGCGCGGAATGCGAGAACCAGGGGGCGAATCCTGGGAGGTGGGTTTATGGCCGAGACAACAGTTCACCGGGATTACAACAAGGCGTCCAACCAAGGGAAGAAAAGCCGCATATCGGCCACCCTCTACAAAGGCGAGGGCCGGCTAGGCGCAAGTTTGCAGACAGTTACGGACCAGGCCACATTGGCCGCAATGGGCAAGGCGTCAGCTCCGGCTGATGCCGCCTTGCGGGTCTATCGCCGGCCCGCCGGAAATCCAGTCAACGCCAAGACCCAGGAATCGCCACAGCAGGCCGTGCCCCGCGAAGGGACGCTGAAGAAGCGCACGTACGAGGATAAACTCTGGGAAACGTACTGCAAGACACGCAGCAAGGAGGCCCGCAATGCGCTGTGGGTCTATTACTTGCCATTGGTGCGCTACATCGCCGAGCGGGTTAAAGCCAGACTGCCGGGGTGCGTCGAGTTCGTGGACCTGGTGAGCGCCGGCTCTTGTGCTTTGCAGGAGGCCATCGCTAAGTTCGATCCCAAACTCAGTATCCACTTCCAAACTTATTGCCTGACGCGCATCCGTGGCGCGATCCTGGATTACGTCCGCAACATGAACTGGATCCCGCGCATAATCCGCAACAAGGCCCACCAGTTTGAGAAGGTCAAGGGCGAGCTGGCCGCAAAACTGCGCCGCGATCCGACCGACGAAGAGATCGCCCGCAGACTGGGCATCAGCGCCCAGGACTTCCAGGAACTGCAAAAGGAACTGGAGGTCAAAGCGGTGATTCCCGTCGGAACCTACAACAAGGCCAGGCAGTTTGTGAAGGTCAAGGGCGAGTTGGCCGTAAGATTGCGCCGACAGCCGACTGACGAGGAGTTCTGCCGCGAATTGGGCATCAGCCCTCAGGACTTTCAGGAACTACAGAGCGAACTCGATGTGAAAGGTGCTGTGTCATTGCGTTGCTTTGAGCGGCAGCGCAAATGGCTTTTCAGTCAATATCCCGGCAAGTTTGTTCTCTACTACGGTCCGAAACGCGAGGGCGTGTATGACACGGACCAAGAAGCGCTAGCTGCTGGTTTCAGGAAATTCTCTGGCACTGGTTTCTTTGTCAGGAAGATCACTCCGTCATCGCCGCAGCTCTATTTGGACCTTGAGCTGCGCTGATGGAAATTACCTACTGCAAGCCAGGATCTCGAGTGCTTGCCTGTCTGGGACCGGTTCTTTCCGTTCGCGTTGGCAAAGCCTTCTCCAGTGCGGATGAACATGCGCGGGATACTCCTGCGCCTGCTGTAAATTCGCACACCTCCGTCAAGCTACAGGCCAAGGTTGACACAGGCAGCTATGCAACGGTTGTGCCGCTCAAATGCGTCGGTAAGGGAGGCCTGGACCTGGATCCTGTCGGTACGGTGAAAACAAATACAGCTTCCCACAAGGGCGTCAGGGCTGACGTGTTTCTTGTTTCGATTGAGATACAGGGCAAGTTGCACATCCCAGCATGTTACGTACTGGCTCTGGACACTTTTGCAGATACGTGCCTGATTGGCCGGGACCTGCTTCAAACGGGCTGGCTCGACTATCGCGGGCAGGCAGGAGAGTATACCTTGCACTTGGGAGACGATCTGGCCAAAGGTCGTTTCTATCCCTTTTGGCTGGTGTGAGATGCCCTCACTTCGGCTTGAGAATCCACGCCTTCCACTGCGTCTCGAGTTCCGCGAGCGACGGCGCGCCAAGGGTCCTCAGCAGTTCCGTGCCGGCGTCCCCTTGGGCGGCGATGTTCTTGAACATTTTGACCGCGGCTTCCAGGCCCTTCTGCTGGATCACGTATTCGAGCAGCCCGAAGCCTTCGGCGTAGAAGAACTCCGGGTCGGGCGGGTAACCAGTCCGGCTGAGCAGTTCGGGCAGCGGGATGAAATCCTGGCTCTGCAACCGCGTGCGCAGGAAATCCAGGTAGTACTCGGCCCGGAAGTGCGGCTCCATCAGCACCGCAAAACCCTCGTGCAAGCACATCGGCAGCCGCGCGGGATCCGTCATGTTGGAATAGATAACCAAGTGCGCAATCTCATGCGGCAGCACACAGGTCAGCAAGCGCGGGGAAGTCTGCCAGGAATCAATCTCCAGAGCAGCCAGCCCGCGGTCCGCCCCTACGACCCTGGAGGATCCGCCCGCCCATCCCGGCTGGCCGGTTTTAGAGGTATACTCGGCCTGCGTGCGGTGCAGAAAGAAGCGGGCCTGGCCCTTCCAGCCTTCCAGGCCCAGCGCGCTCAGGATGCGCTCGCGCGCGGCTTCGGCTCTCGCCCCCACTTCCTGCGCCAGGCCGGCGTTGTAGTAGACCACGGAGAAATGCTCCGTCCCCAGTTTCTGGGCCGGGCCGTCGGCGGCCGCGGCGTAACCCAGCGTCTCGGCGAAGCTGGCATCAATCTTCCAAGACCCGCCCTCGAGACCTAAACTCTCCTCCACCCTGCGGCGCAACTCTTTGGCGTATTCCGCCGTTTGGCTGGCCGCGCGCGTGCGCAGGGCCTGGGCGTAAGCGGCGGCGGCGGCGGGGATGTTGCCCTGCGCTTCCTCCACCAGCCCGGAGACGTAGAGCACGCTCTTGTTAAGCGGCGCCACTTCAAGGACGTGCTTCAAGTCCGACCGTGCGGAGACCAGGTCCTTTCTGCCCAGGCTGGCCAGGATCTCGGGCAGAGCGCAAGAGGCATAGAAAGCCTCCAGCTTGTCGCTCAGCGCCGGGTCGAGTTGCAGCGCGGCCTCG
>JBEKKG010000099.1:0-12891 GCA_050010835.1 Planctomycetota bacterium | reverse complement strand
CTCGCCCACCAGCCCGCCCTCGTACAGCCTCCCCGTGCGCCGCACCCAATTAAGGAAGACCTTCTGGAAAGTGAGCGTGTCCTGTTCCTGCGTGGGGCGCCCTTCCCGGGACGCCAGCTCCCGCAAGGCATCCATCACCCGCGCGAGGTCCACTTCCTTGGGGCAGCGCGTGGTACACGTCTGGCAGGATGCGCACAACCGGATGGTGCGGCTGCCGAGCACCTTGTCTTTCTTGCCCAGTTGAATCAATCTGAGCACCTGGTGCGGCAACAAATCCATCGCGTATGCCACGGGACAGCCGGCTGAGCACTTGCCGCACTGGTAGCAAGCGGAGAGCTTCTCTCCCGTCAACTCTTCGACCAGAGTTTGAAACGTGGTTCCCGAATGAGTTTCAGCCACGGCGTTTGTCACGGCTCTCCTGCCCGTAATGACTGCACCAAGAAACCCCAAAGAGCAGCGGTGTTGACCTGGGTTGCCCGCCCGCTGAACCGCACTCAGGATACGCTCCTTGCCGCTGCTTTGCAACCCCCCAATTGGCATGAAACGCGATTTTTTCGCAAGAATCGTTGTCGAGCGGCCGCAGTGCCGCGCAGGGCGTTTGCAACCGGCAATGCGGAGTGCTATTATCGCCATTGGCACATTGGGCTGCACAGGACTGGAAGCGGACTCACCATGCGCGCACTCCTCCCGCAACTTGCCGCAGTCACTTTCGGCGCAGGCGCACTCTGGCTGCTGCTGCTTGCCACCGGCTGCGAAGAGGGCCGCGATCTGGACCCGCGCGAGCGCGAGGCCATGCAGGCCATCTTTGCGGAAGCCCGCAGGCTGGACGAGTCCGGGCGCTACCACGAAGCCCTGGTGCGCTACGAGACCATTCTCGCGCGCCACCCGGAGTTCATGTCCACGCGCCTCAACGCCGCCATGGCCGCCTACGATTCCGGCCAGTACCAGAAGTCGGCGGACCATTTTGAGCTGCTCCATCAGGCCGGGCCGGGCGACTGGTTCGTCATCCGCAAACTGATCCAATGCTACGAGCGCCTCGCGGACAAAGAGAAGGTGGCCCTGTACCGCAAGAAACTTGAGCGTCTGCGCCAGCAGAAGGACGGCAGCCTGGTCCTGAAGCGCTACGAGGGCCTGACCCGCGATTATATCCCGCTCGGCACGATGCACCTGATCGGCTATGAATTCTTCGAGCCCAAGAAACACGGCCGGCTGTGGTTCTTCAGGCTGGAGGACAAGAGCAAGGCGTCCGTAAGCGCGTTCCTGCTGCAGGCCACGCCGTTCCACAACAACGCAGGCCTGCGGCTCTTTTGCCTCACCGAGGCCGCTAACGGCTGGCTGCGCATCTGGCACGTGGGCGCAGAAGGACGGGACTACAACTGGACGCGCGACGTGGTGCTGGACTGCTTGCACGGCAAGCGCACCCCCCTCGTCACCAAGCCGCTGCCCCCGGATTACGAAGCCCTGGCAGCGCCGGACGCCGGCATCTCGGGACCGCCGGAAAAGGATGAGCCCAAGAGTGAGGAACCGCCACACGAGCCCTACCTGCCGTGACCGGATTGGGGACTTGGGGGTTGAGGATTGCGGATTGCAGATTGGGGATTGCATGACCGTTCAGACGCCAAACCGCGGCCCTAAAGGGCGCGGTTCCATAAGTCCCATTCTTCCCATTCCTCCCATAGCAGGCAACTGAACGGTTACTGGATTGCGAGTTTGACCACATGACGCCACGCCAACGCTTCAACGCGACCATGCGCTACACCCCGCCTGACCGTGTCCCCTGGCTCGAAGAAGGCCTGCGCGACGATGTCTTGAACAATTGGCATGAGCAGGGCTTGCCTGCGGACAGCGACCTGGCGGCGCTTTTTCATTATGACCGCCGTGAGCGCATCGAGTTGGACATGGTGGCATGGCCCAAGCTAAACCGTCCGCCGCGGGCCTGGGAGAATCTCTCCGCTTTGCGCAAGGGCCTCGATCCCAACGCGCCCGGCCGCCTCCCTGCCGACTGGGGAAAATGCGTGGAGCGCTGGCGCCACCGGGACCACATTCTCGAATTGCCGTTGCACAGCGGCCTGTTCCTCACGCTGGGGGTCCACGAGTGGGCCTCGGCGGAACCCGCGCTCTACCTGCTGGCCGACCAGCCGCTGCTGGCGCGCGAGGTCATGGACGCCCAAGCCAAGTTCGTTGCGGCTTTGGCTGACCGCGTCCTGAGCGAGGTGGAAGTGGACTTCGCTTCGTTCTCCGAACCCATCGGCGGCAACAACGGGCCGCTCGTTTCCCCGCGGACCTATAAGGAAATCGTGCTCGAAAGTTACAAGCCCATCCTGGAAGTGCTGCGCAAGCACCACGTCGAGACCATCGTCTTTATGACCTACGCCAATGCGGCCCTCCTGCTGCCGCTGGTCCTGGATGCGGGCTTCAACTGCCTGTGGGCCATGGAAACGGAAAGCGGCGCGATGGACTACCGCGCGCTGCGGCGGCGCTTCGGCAAATCGCTGCGGCTCATCGGGGGCATTGACCTCGACGCGCTGCTGGCCGGCGAGGCGGCGACTGAGCACGAAATCAAGACCAAGGTCCCCGCGCTGCTGGCCGAAGGCGGCTTCATCCCCCTCGCCGATGGCCGCGTGCGCGCGAGTGTTCCCTATCGCGCCTACGCGCATTACCGGCGCTTGCTGGAGGAGATCACGCAAAGATGATCGGGAAACACGAATGCAAGCAAGCGAGCAAGACCGGCCTGAAGGAAGCGCTGGCCATCGGGCTGGACGAAGCGCTCACGGCGCTCGAGGAAGCCCTCTACGATCTGAACGATGAACAGGTCCGCGCATTCCCGATAGCCCAGCGGAACAACATCGCCTGGATCGTGATGCACTCGCTGCACAATCTTGACCATTACGCAGGCTACGCGCAGGCCGCACGCTACGCCTTGGGAGAGCAGGACCCGCGCTGGGACTGGCAATGCCCGCGGCCGACGCCGGAGCAAAGCTACCCTTCGCAGCGGGAGTTGATGGAGAAGCTGTGCGCTGTGCGCGCCCTGGCAATGGAGAGCCTTGAGCGCACGCCCCCTGAGGCGCTGCTCCGTCCGCGTGAGCACGTCAGAAACAAGGAAGTTCTTCCCAGCGACGCCTACATGCGCACCATCTGCCACACCCTGGCGCACGTAAGGCAAATCTGGCTCCTGCGTGGCGCGCTGGGACTGACCGACGGCAAGTCCTGGCCGCGGCAGCACTGGGCGTAGGAAACTAAGGGCTTGTAAGGAGATAACCGGAAATCCTCACAGGCCCCCCGTCAGCTCCAGGAACAGGTCTTCCAGCCTCTGATGTCCTGCGCCTGTCCGGGCGGCATATTGCTCCCGGATCTCGTTCTGGGTGCCCAGCGCCACCAGGCGCCCATGGTTGAGAATCCCCACGCGGTCGGCAACTTCCTCCGCCACCGAGAGCGTGTGGGTGGACAAAAACACGGTCAGCCCCTGTTCGCGCGAGAGCTTGCGCAGCAGGTCCTTGACCTGGCGCGCGCTCTTCGGGTCGAGGCCCACGGTCAGCTCGTCCACAACCAGGAGCCGCGGCCCGTGCAACAAGGCCGCGGCGATGACCGTGCGCTGCTTCATCCCGTGGCTGTAGCTTTCGGTCAGGTTGTCAAGAAACTCGCTCAACTCGAATTCCGCCGTGAGCTGCGCGATCCGCGCTTCAGCGGTTGCCGCAGGCATCCCGTACAAATTCGCGATCATGCGCAGGAACTCGCGCGCCGTCAGCTTCTCATAGAGATACGGCTCGTCCGGCACGTAGCTCATCAGGGCCCGCGCCCGCAGGCCGTCCTGGGCCAGGTCGAAACCCGCCACGGAGACGCGGCCGGAGGTGGGCCGCAGCAGCCCCGCGATTATCTTTATGGTGGTGGTCTTGCCGGCGCCGTTGGGGCCGAGGAACGCGAAGATCTCGCCCGCCTTTATGGAAAGCGTCAGCTCCTCCACGGCGACCTTCTGGTCAAAGACCTTGCGCAGATTCTGGATTTCGATCATCGTCTGTTGTCAGTTGCCAGCCCGCATTTCCCGCCACTCATTCAACACAGAGGACGCAGAGTACGCAAAGGAAAAAACACTGGAAACAACTGCAAATCCTTTCCTACAAACCCCTCTGCGTTCCGCTGCGTCCTCTGCGTTGAGAAGTTGCCAGCCGGCACTCACCATCTCGACCACACAGGCTTGTGGAACTTCTTCGCGTCAACGCGCACGATGATGAGTTCCAGTTCCGCGGCGAGCGCAAAGGCCTGTTTCAACACCACTCCGTCCGGCGAATACCAGGCGCGCGCCTTGCCATCCCGGCTGGACACTGTGTACGCGGTATGCGGCTTCCCTTCGTAGATGATCTCCTGCCGCCCTGTGCACGTCACGCTGATCGGCAGCAGCACCGGCGGCGCCTTGCTGAGGAGGTCGTCAATGCTGGCCTTCAGCATCACAATGTCCCAACTGTGCCCTTCCCGCACGTCCGCGTGGCGCTGAAAGGGAAACAGCTCCACCAGCGGCGTGCCGCGTTTGCCCACGGGGATGGTGGTCCGCTCATCCATGAGTTTCTCTTCCTTGTGGTTATCGCCTTGCCGGAAGATTTGCTGCGTCACCTGCAGGTCCCCGCCGTCCCGGACCCCGTGCGTGCGCACCTCCAGGCCGGCCAGACCGAGAGTGAAGACGGCATCGAAGACTTCCAGACCGTTGTCCCGGCTGATGTCCGAGCGGCTCTTGTAGTGCAAGTGCCCCAGCATTTGCAGCAGCGGCAGGCCGGCTTCCGCAGGGATTGAGAAGTCCGCCTCCGTGCTCTGGTCCAGCCGCGACTCGCCGCCCTCGGCCTTCTTCAGCGTGGTCTCCAGCCAGCCAACTCTGGCCAGTTGCGCTTCATTTTCCCCGGTCCACGGCGCGGCCGCTTCCGGGTTGGCGTCCTGTTTCAGCCGCCGCAAGTCCACACGGACGTCCCAGACCCGGCGCGGTTCTTCATTGAACAACGGCTCCAGGCCCGCTTCGAGGCCCCGCGTGGGTTCCTGAATTGGCGGCGGCTTGCAGTGCGCGTACACGGCCAGCATGCACAGCACCCACACCGCAAACGTGATAGCCAGAATCAGCCAGCGCAACATGCCAGAGCCCTGAATCCCAAATCCGAAACTGTTCACCCTCTCCCCTGTGGGGAGAGGGTGGCGCTTTAGCGCCGGGTGAGGGGGCCACTCCACGCTCGGCCTCGCCCCCTCACCCCGCGTTCGCTCCGCTCACGTCGGCCCTCTCCCCACGGGGGAGAGGGTGAACGGGTACACCCGAACCCCGCTCATCCGCCTCCGACGAAACTCACGAGCTCCAGCCGGTCGCCTGCCTTCAGCTTGTACTGCGGCCAATCGTTCCGCACCACCAGCGCACCGTTGACCTCGACCGCGACACGCTGCCGCGCGAAGCCGAGTTGCTCCAACAGCGCCGCGACAGTCGCGCCCTCCGCGAGTTCCTGGGGCTGGGAATTCACAATGACGGTCACGCGTACAGTCCTTTGAAAACCGCCCTGCTTATACTATAACCGCTCAGGATGTGAAACGAAACAGAAACCAGGAGCCAGGAAGCAGAAGATCATGAGCAGCCCGTTGTTGGATTCCTACAGTCATTTTCAGCTTGGCCGGCGCACGTTGCGCTCGCGCCTGTTCCTCGGCACGGGCAAGTACCCGTCGCCGGAGCTCATGCGCGAAGCGCTCGCAGCTTCCGGCTGCCAGGTGGTAACCGTGGCGGTGCGGCGCGTGGAGATGGGACAAAAGGACGCCGCGCGCATCCTCGATTACATTGACCCCCAGCGCTACCTGATCCTGCCCAACACGGCCGGCTGTTTCTCCGCGGAGGACGCCGTCCGTTCCGCCCGCCTGGCGCGCGAGGCCCTGGGCGTGGGCTGGGTCAAACTGGAAGTCCTGGCCGAGAAGAAGACCCTGCTGCCGGACCCGCTGGGCACGCTGGAAGCGGCGCGCACACTGGTCAAGGAAGGCTTCGAGGTGCTCTGCTACTGCACGGACGATCCCGTCATGGCGCGCCGCCTGGAGGAGGCCGGAGTGAGCAGCGTCATGCCGGCCGGCTCGCCCATCGGTTCGGGCCAAGGCGTGCTCAACCCCAACAACATCCGCATCATCCTGGAGTCCGTCAAGTGTCCGGTCATCGTGGACGCCGGCGTGGGCACCGCCAGCGACGTCTGTCTGGCTATGGAGTTGGGCGTGGACGGCGTCCTGCTGAACACGGGCGCGGCGCTCGCCCAGGATGCCGTCGCCATGGCCCGCGCCATGGGCCAGGCCTGCGAAGCCGGCTATCTGGCCGCGCGCTCCGGACGCATCCCCAAGAAGCTCTACGCCACAGCCAGCAGTCCGTGGGAAGGCGTCATCGGACCTATGCAACGGCCGAGTTAGGGGCGAGGGGTGAGGGGCGAGGGGCGCCTTGAAGTAGTGCTGGAACGCAATTCGTGGCGGTAGGACAGCCTTTCCAGGCTGTCCGGACAGGCTGGAAAGCCTGTCCTACCATTCCACAATCTTCACAACGCGGCCCTAATCCCTCATCTCTTGCCGTGGAGATCAATATCCAGATCAATGAGCGGGCGCGGGCGCGGCGCGACAATTACCGGGGGCGGGGCAATTACCCGTTCTTCCCAATGGGCCGGGACTACTTCATCGCGGACCACGTCCCGGTATTTCGCCGGGACCTCGACTTCCTTGCAGACCGTCTCGTATCGGGCCGGGACTTCTATGTTGCGGGCCACAACCGCGTACTTGGCGGGCACCTCGACTTCGCGATAGACAGTCTTGTATTCTGCCGGGATGGCGACTTCCTGGTAATAGCCCTCGTGCAGCGTGCGCGTGACGCGCACCGGGCCAATCATTACATCCTCGGTGACCGGCGGCACCCACTGGCGTCCCACGCGCGCGGGCTGCACCTGGACGGTTTCCTTCACGCGCTCAATGCGCGCCGGCTCGACCACAGTCCGCTCTTCCCGCTTCACGACCTGCGCGGGCTGCACGCAGACTTTCTCCACTCGTTTTTCAATGTGCGCCGGTTCGACCAGGATCCGCTCCCCGCGGTGGACGACTGCCGCTGGGACCCAGACACGCTCGGTCACGGGCGCGGCCGGAACCACCACCCGAGGCGGGCGGGGCCCTCCTACCTCGACGTTAAGGTCAACATCAATGGCCAGCGCGGCGCCGCCAGACAGCGTTGCGCACAGCGCCAACAGAACCATCGCAGCCAGTGTTTTCATTGTCCTCATCTCCTCCCATCCATTCAATTGGGATGCTGCCACCCGCAATTACTTCAATTTATTCTATCGGCAAGATCGCGGCGTCAAATCAGTCTAACCCGGATTTCTCAACACAGAGGACACAGAGGACGCAGAGGTGATTAGAATGAAAGGACTTACTGTTGTTGCCCCTTGTTCTTCCTCTGTGCACTCTGTGTCCTCTGTGTTGAATGAGTGGTGAGAAACGCGGGCTAATGCTGCCACGGCACCTGGCCCCCGCACTGGATGTGCAGGCGCAACGCTGCGGCGAGATCCTTGAAGACGCCCTTCTCCTTGGCCGCCAGGTCCGTAGTTTCCCGCGGGTCTTGCTTGAGGTTGTAGAGTTCCTGAGGCGCAAAGGGGCTGTCCTGGAGCAGCTTCCATTCGCCCTGAATCAGCGCTTCGATGGTCTTTCCGGCGTAAGCCACCCCGCCTTCGCGCCGGACGAAGTAGTGGTTACGCTCGGCCTCGGGCTGGGCCTGGCCTGCCAGCGTGGGCAGGAAACTTATGCCGTCAATGAGCGGGGGCGGCTTCACACCGGCGGCTTCGCAGAGGGTGGCGAAGATGTCCATGGTGAGCGCCAGGCGTTCGGTCAGCCCGCCGGGCTTGGTGCGTGCGGGCCAGCGCACTACCGCCGGCACGCGCAGGCCGCCTTCGTACATGTGTTCCTTGCCGCTGCGCCACGGGCCGTTGTTAGCTCCGAACCGCAGATTGCCGCCGTTGTCCGAGGTGAAGACGATCAGAGTATTGTCTGCCAGTTTCAGCCGGTCCAAGGCGGCAAGGACTTTGCCGATGCCGTCATCGAGGTGTTCGATCAAAGCCACCATCTTCGCCCGCTTCTCGCTGATGCCCGGTTCGCGCTCCTTGACTTTCGCCAGCCATTCCGGCGGCGGCTGGATCGGGTCGTGCGGCGCAGTATAAGCCAGGTACATGAAGAACGGCCCGCCGGCCTTGGCGCGCTCTTCCAGGTACTCACAGGCCCAGCCGGTGAAAACGTCCGTCGCGTGCCCCTGGGGCGTGATGACCTCCAGGTTGCGCCGCATGAAGTTCTGGCCGCCGCGCAGGTGCGTCCAGTAATCGTCCAGCATGTCGCCGAGGAAGCCGTGGAAGAAATCGAACCCGCGTTCCGTGGGCGTGTTGGGGGATTCGAGGCCCAGGTGCCATTTCCCGATGAGCGCCGAGTGATAACCGGCGGGCTTGAGCAGTTGCGGCAGCAGCGCGGCGTGCGGCGACAACCAGCCCCACGATTCCTGCTGCACGTGCCGGATGACGCCGGGCACGCCGACGCGGTCGGGGTAACAGCCCGTCAGCAACGCCGCGCGCGAGGGCGAGCAGACACAGGAGTTGGCGTAGAAATTCTGGAAGGTCAAGCCCTCCCGGCAGAGCCGGTCAATGCTGGGCGTGCGAATATCCTTTGTGCCGAACGCGGCATAATCGCCGCGGCCCAGGTCGTCGGCGAGGATGACGATAAGATTGGGACGAGTCTCCGCGGCAAACAGCGGCGCCGCCAACCCGAGAGAGAGCCAGGGCAGACAAAGCAAGCGGTTCATGAGCGTGTACCTCCATTTGCCACCAGCCTGTCATAGCCGGAGAATGAAGTTTTGCCAGTGGCCGGGTGCCACGGAGCGGCAAGGTTCGAGGATGTCGCCGAGACGCAAGCCCACGAGTGCGGTGTATGTGGAATCAACTGAAGCCTGTTACGGCACTGCGTGCGTGGCACCCGCGGAAAGACCGACACGGCAGGGGGACGTCAGCAGTAGAACCCGTGATTGCCGGCCACACCCCAGTTCAAGGTCGAAAGGAAGCGCCATGGGCGCAGGCAAGGGCGAGATTCTGCTGTACCAGACTCAGGACAAACTCAGCCGCATTCAGGTCCGGCTTGAAGGTGAAACGGTCTGGCTGACGCAGCGCCACATGGCGGACTTGTTTCAGAAAGATGTGCGCACGATCAGTGAACACATCCAGAACATCTATGCCGAAGACGAACTCGCTCCAGCGTCAACTATCCGGAAATTCCGGATAGTTCAAATCGAAGGCGGACGCTAGGTCGCGCGAGATGTGGACTTCTCGGGAGTTCCGGGGACACCCCACTCAATTGACTCCTTCACCGGTGCTACCTCGTCCCTGCGAATTAGGTGACAGGGCACGCCATCGTTAGATGCCGCCCATGCGTAGATCGGGCGCCCTGTCGCCGCTCTTTCCACCCCGAAGCTGAAACCGGTTTCTATGAAGCCTTCAGCAGCTTCTTTGGAGGTGTCTTGACGACGAGCCTTACCTGACCGCCCAGACGCGTGAGCATATCAATCAACGTGTCCGTGCTGAACAGGTCAATCCGGCCGCGCAGCAGGTCGCTCATCCGCGGCTGGGTCACTCCGATAAGCTTGGCCGCCTGGGCCTGCCTGGGCGTATCGGGGAGGTGCACCAAATCTTCTTGACTCTCGCCAGTCGCGTGTCACCATAGCACCTTGGAGGGCATGCCATGGGGATTCCGGGCATGCCGAGGGAGAAGCGATTCATGCACGTCCACGCAATTCAGGGACCGGCTTCCCGTGGTGCCACCCCAATCACTATCAACTGCGAGGCTCTCTTCAAAACCTTGACGCAGTGCTGGAAGGAAGACCCGACGGTAAGACTATCCTCCAACCCGCGCGCTCCGCTACGGCATCCTGCTTATGATCTCATCATCAAGCTGGGGTCTGTCATGGTTCCTCACATTCTGCGCGACTATGCTGAAAACGGCGGGCGTTGGGCCGCAGCGCTGACGCGGATCGTTGGGGAAAGTCCCGTGAAGCCAGAACACCGGGGCAAGGCGGATAAAGTCCGCGACGACTGGCTGGCGTGGGGCCGCAAGCATGGACACCTTCGCTGAGGCCGCTGTTCTCAAAAGGCTGCGCACCCTTTTTCCCCTTCTGAGCCGTTGCCAACATGCCCTGCACAGTGAGCCGACGGACCAGTACAATTGCATTGCCTTTGTCTTCGGGGATGATGAGAACTGCTGGTGGCCGTATCCGGCAGAGGATGAGGCCATGGGCCTGTCCTTGTGGCCGCGGGGGGCTCCTTTACAAGAGACCGTTTCAGCCTTTCAAAAGGCGTTTGAGCTTCAAGGTTTCAGGCCTTGTGAAACCGGCGCCTTGGAAGTGGGTCTTGAGAAGATCGTCCTCTATTGCAAGCCTCCCAACGAGCCGACGCATGCTGCCAAGCAGATAACGGACGGCCCCCATGCGGGCCAATGGCTAAGCAAACTGGGGGAAGACGTGGATATCCGCCACGAGACACCAGAGGCGTTGGAAAGCCCCCTGTATGGAAAGGTCAGTGCGTATTTCAGCCGGGCCCGGTCTCGTACCGGCAAGAAGGCCGGCGCTACTGCCTCTTGACGGGCACTGCCATTTCTTCCGCCGTGTTGGCGCAGAGCCGCGTTTATTCTCGGTTGTCGCCATAAACGCGGCTCTGTCCCGCAGTCCAAATCGAACTATTCGGAATTTCCGAATAGTTGGCCCGGCTTCCAATTCCTATCTGCGTTCATCTGTGTTCATCTGTGGTTCCTTCCAGCCCCCTCACTCCAAGATCAGTTCCCCCCACAGATTCGGCGCCAGTTCCGCCTCGCCCGGCACGTCGTTGACCAGGCCCGTGGCCTTGTTGGACCAGTACTGCCGCGCAATCGTCACCGTGCCGCCCGCGTCGGCGAAAAGGATGCCGAAATCGCCCTTGAGCTTCAGGCCGCTGGCGGGCTTCACGCCCAACACGCTCCACGGCACCAGGGCCTCGACGAAGTATCCGCCGGGAACCGGCCCCGTAGCAACCTGCACGCCGCCGGGCTGGGTGACGCGGTCGAAGTAGATGGTGCGCCACGGCGACGAGAACGGCACACGGTCCTTTTCGGCGACGCCTTCAACCTTCTTCTCGTAGAGCACCGCGGCGGGCTTGCCGCCCAGCGCGCTGAAGAGCAGCCGCAGGCCGCCGCTGCTGCCGAGCATCAGGTCCACGCAATCGCCGTTCTTGAAAAGCAGCCTGTAGTCCTGCCCGGCGTTGCGCGGCGCGCTCGACTGGGCATAGACGCGGTAGGCGAGATACAGATTGTCGGCATCGTAGCGCACCAGCACGCGCCCAAAGCGCCGGTGCGGGTTCTCCATGATCTCGATGGCCGGTTTGCTCTCGTCCAGCAGCGCGGGCCATTTGCCGGGCTTGCCGTCAATCTTCACCGGCTCGGCGGCCTTGGCGATGACGAACGACTTGGGCGCCAGCGCCTTGGCCGCGTTCTCTTCGAGCAGCTTTTGCGCCGCGACGAACTGCTCGGGCGTGTAGGTGAACTCTCCCGAGGCGCGGCGGATCGTGTCCAGCCCCGTCACTTCCAGCACGCGCGCGTCCGTCCCGCCCAGCGTGAGGTAGACCTTGCCGTCCTGGGTGCGCACGAAGTTGCCCCCGAAGGACTCGCCGCCGGCGGTCGTGGCGTCGAAGGGCATGCCGCGCACGGCGCGGTCGGGCGTCTCGAACCAACCGCGCGTGTCTTTGAAGAGCGCCTGCACCCACAGGCAATCCTGGGTAAAGAGGTAGTTCTCGCCCAGGTTGCCGTTGAGGTCGAAAATCTCGCCGATGGCGCCGCCGAAGTCCGCTATGCCCAGGATAGACGACGGGCCGATCAGGTAGCCAGGACGCGCGCCCGTGGCGGTGTGCGAACCGTGTACCGAGACGTGCCGGCTGGGATACATGCCCAGGATCTTCCCGGCCGCGTCCACGACGGTAAGAGGACTGCGGTTGAGGACCACGCGTCCGCCGCCGGCGCCCATGAACATGCCTTCGCCGCCGCCGCTGAAGACGGCGGGATCCAACGCGACGAACCGCGGATTGGCGATGTCATAGAGCGGCGCGCCGCACGCCGTCAGGCCGGTGATGGGAAATTTGAACAGCCCGGGCTCGCCGGCGGACAAGTAGACAATCGTGCCCTCGGTATCCGGCAACTGGCCCCAGTAGTAGCTCCGCAGCGGCGAGGACTTGGCTCCCGCAGGCAGCTTGGCGAACGCCAGTTCGTCGGCCTGCACCAGGCCGTCGCCATTCTTGTCCGCCCAAGCGTAGGATTCGCCTTCGTGGCCGGCAAAGAGCGCATGGTCGTACTTGGCCCACTGAGCCGCGCGGTCATTCTTTCCTGCCACGATGCCCGTGTGCGCGGCAGAGCGCCACTTGCCGTCTTTCAGCATCGTGCAATGAACTTCGTTGGCGCCGCGGGCCGTGTCCGTGCTGAAAACGTAAGTCGCGCCGTCGCGCACCAGCACGCGCGTGTGGCTGTCGGCGTGCGGCGGGAAGAGGTCGTTAGGGTCGTCGGACCCGCCCAAAGACCACACGGGCCGCCACGTGCCTTTCTCCAGATCAATCTTGAAGACCGTGTCTTCGGAGAAGGCCATCGTCGGATCGAAGGGGTTGAGCGAACCGGCTCCGGCGTAGCCCGTGGTGCCCACGAAATCCTTAATCAGCTTGCCGTCGAGGCTCCAGACGCTCGTGCGCTTGGGGTTGAAGGTCTCCTCGGCGACCCACAGCCGGCCCTGGCTGTCTAGCGCAATCTGCGCCGGATTGCGCATGGCGTTGTCGTCGAACTGGCCGTTGCGCGGCCGGCCCCCGCGCTTGCCGATCTCGCCGC
>JBEKKG010000098.1:0-12943 GCA_050010835.1 Planctomycetota bacterium | reverse complement strand
CATATACACGGCATGAGCGTCTCCGACGCCCGCGGCTTCGGCCAGGAACACGACGCCGCTCACCCCGAGCACCACGAGTACATGGGGCTCGAACTGACTAAGCGGGTCCGCCTGGAGATCATCTGCCATGATGAGGAGGTGGATCGCGTGCTGGACGCTCTGTACGCTGCCGGCCACACCGGCCACGCCGGCGATGGCAAGGTATTCGTGCTTCCCGTCCTCGACGCCCTGCGCCTCAAGACCGGCGAGCGCGGCCCGTCCGCGCTGGGGCCTCCGTTTAAGAAGCGGTGAGGCTCCCCGAGGTCCGGAATCGGCTGCCCTGCAGTATTTCGTCCTACTTAGACTTGGGTATTCTTCGATGGACGAGCTAACCCATAGCCAAACTCATCTATACGTCCCGAACAAGAGAAAAGGCCAATTACGTTGGTCCGGGACGCAGTCCACAGGTGCGAGAGCGCTCGCAAAGCCTGATTGGGGGGTGTAGTACTTCGCCCTGCATGGAATTTGGGCTTTCCTGGGTGGACAAGCCACGCCGCATAGTTATCCTCTTCTGTGCGTAAACGACAGAAACCCTGCTGCGTGAGGGCAGGCGGTCAACAACACCTTGTCGTGCAAGGATCTGCGATGCACTGTATAGAGATATTCCAAGCTTGATGAAGGGCTTTATTGGGTTAGTACGAAGACCCGACAGCGTTTGGGCAGCGGTGTGCCTTGCAGGTCTGGTTGCGGCGCACGCACAAGAACCGACGGGCACTTCGGCCACGCCGACCAATGGCCCGGTCCAGCGGTTCTCGCTGGTGGATGCGCAGCGCTTGGCTTTTGAGCGGAACTGGGATTTGCTGGCCGCTGCCGCCGGCGTTGATGCGGCCACCGCGCAGAAGATCGTCGCGCGCCAATTCCCGAATCCGACGCTGTCCCAATACACCTCTCTCATCAACGTTGATCAGCACCCCAGCTCGACGTCCGAGGGCAACGGCGTGTGGGAGCGGAGCTACGATACGATCTTTGCGATCAACCAACTGTTTGAGATTGGGGGCAAGCGCCGCAGCCGGAAGGCCTCCGCCCAAGCGGGGTTCGAAGGGGCCAAGGCCCAGCTCTTTGACGCGCGGCGCACGTTGGACGCGGCGGTGGCGAAAGCTTACGTGGTTGCGGCGCAGGCCGACGAGAACGTGCGGGTGCTGCTGCAATCAGCCGGGACATTACGGGAGGAGGCCAAGATCGCCGAGGTGCGGCTTCGAGCGGGTGAGATTTCCAGTTCGGACAAGAGCCAGATCGAGATTACGGCGGAGCAGTTCGAGCTGAACGCGCAATCCGCGAGGTCGGCGGCCACCCAGGCGCGCGTCGCCCTCGAGGTTTTGTTGGGGGTGCCGCATCCCGATGGCGGCTGCGAGCTGAGCGACGAGCTGGAGACGCTTTGCGTGGCCAGCGCGCCAGTGAACACCAATTCCGTGGGCACGTGGCGGCCGGATGTCGTCGTCGCGGAAGCGGCCCTGCGCAAAGCCGAAGCCGACTTGCGCCTCCAGAAGGCCAATCGGATTCCCGACCCTACGGTTCTGGCGCAATACGAGCATCAACCGCCTGATAACCCCAACTCCGTCGGCTTCGGTGTGAGCTTCCCGGTGCCGCTGTGGAACCGGAACCGGGGCAACATCCTGGCGGCTGAAGCGGCCCTGGTGCGGATGAGCCCGCGGCCCACGGCCATGTGGTACTACGGCAGCAAGAATGTAGAAGAGATGGCCAAGCGCG
The DNA here is from genome assembly GCA_050010835.1 of Planctomycetota bacterium. Lineage (GTDB taxonomy): Bacteria > Planctomycetota > SZUA-567 > H5-PLA8 > H5-PLA8 > JAPLOD01. The sequence continues at coordinate 11,197 of JBEKKG010000098.1, read as the reverse complement.
CCGCTTTGGCCCTTGGCCGCTTCTTGGAAAGCGGTGATTTCTCCCACGTTGAAAGTGCCAGCGATGTGGCCAAACCCCGCTGAGGAAGGTGGAACAGCGATGACAAACAGGCGCGCGCGGTGGGCGGCGGCAGTGCTGAGTGCCGCTTTGGGCGTCGGGGGCCTGAGTGCCGCCGAGTCCCAGCCGGAGGCGATGACGATCGAGAGCGACGCCGCGGGCGAACGGTTCACGATCTGCGAAGGCGCGCGTGCCGTGCTCACCTACAACTTCGGAACGGTCCCGGTCCCCCAGGGGGTCGGAGGAAAGTACGCCGTCGCGCGGAGCGACTACGTGCACCCGTTGTACGGGCCTAATGGCGAGGTGCTCACGCGGGACTACCCGCCTGAACATCCTCATCACCGGGGGATCTACTGGGCTTGGCCGGAGGTGGCCTACAAGGGGGAGCTGCGGGACCTGCACGCTTTGCAGGGCGTCTTCGCCCGGCCGGTCAAAATCGTGCGGCAGGAAGCAGCGGCAGACTCGGCGCTGCTCGAAGCCGAGAACGTCTGGAAATGGGGCGGCGAGGAGCCGATCGTCCGCGAGTTCGCCACGATCCGGGCCTTCCGCTGGAAGGACGGCTGCCGCAACGTGGACTTTCAGTTTCGTTTCATTGCCTTGGTGGATGGAGTCACAGTGGCGCGGCGCGGGAAGGAGCATTACGGCGGGTTCAACATGCGGCTCTCGCCGCGCAAGGACCAGAAGATCGCCGTCTCCAGCGACCCGCCGGAGACGCCCCAGCGCAAAGCCTGGGCGGACCTGTGCGGCGTGCCCCCGGAGGGGAAAGGTCCGCTGGGTATCGCCATCCTGCAAAGCGCGGCCAACCCCTGCTATCCCGGCGACTGGGTCCAGTACCCGGACCTGAATTGGCTGCAGCCCACGTTCCCAACCGCGAAGACCGCCTGGTCTCTAAAACGCGATGAGCCTTTGCTGCTGTCTTTCCGCCTGGTCGTCCACGAAGGCGAGTGGAAGGCCGAACAACTGTCGGCTGCGTGGTCGCTGTACAACCAAAAACCGTGACGGGTGACGGGTGAGGGGTGGGCGCTACCGTTCCAGGCTTTCTGTTAAGGAGCCACGGGCGCCTTCGCCCGTGGGCCGGCGGGCGAGGCGCCCGCCGCTCCAGGAATCCGTTCCGGGTTTTCTGCAACAGCACACTAGGAGTCCCAAATGAAACAAATACTTTTCCTTGTCGTTGCCCTGCCGGCAATTCTGGCCGGGGCGCTACGGAGCGGCGAACCGGGCAGCCTCGTGTTGCAGGCCAACATGGACGTGCTGAAGTGTGAAATGCCCGACGAGAACTGCCGTCTGCTGGGCAGCAATGCGCCATGCCAGATTTTTAACCCGGACGAACCTGTGAACCTCAAGGTGGCCTTCAAGAAAGGCGGCAACACCGGGCCGGCAGACGCTGTCCTGGAAATCCAGGAGATCACGACGCGCGATCCGGAGAAGAAGATCAAGGAGGCGTTCACGGACACCGGCGGCAACGCGCCGCTGATCGGCTTGCAGGGCAAGCCGGTTACGCACGCCTTCAAGATCGCGGCCGAGGACAAACCTGAGACGGCCGTCGAGATAGCCGCCGTCCCCGTGCCCAAGCGTTTCGGCACCTATGCACTGGTGCTTGCCCGCGGCGACAAGCGCCAGTTCCTCGGCACGCTCTGCCGCGTGCCCAAGCGCCGCGACGACAGCACGCTCGATAACACGCCGATCTTTGGCGAGTTCGCCATGTTCGACCGGCAGGAACTCTACGACGTGCGGGCCGCGGCCAACGCACGCATGGGCATCCGCGGCATGCGCGTCGAATTCGGCTGGCAGGAGAACCAGGACGGCACTTATCAATGGGAGCGCCTGGACCGCATCTTTGAGTGCATGGAGAAGCACGGCATCCAGTTGATGGTCACGCTGGGCGGGCAGGGCGGCTGGATGTGGCCTTTCGGCCCGCACAAGCAGACGCCCGCGGTCGTGGGGCCGAACTGGGACGGCAACCCCTACTCGGGACAGTGCGACTGGCTCTGCGCCCCCGCGCTCTACCCGCGCTATGGCAAGTGGATCGTCGCGCTCTGCCAACGCTACTGGAAGGACGGCAAGGGCGCGCTGTGGGGCCTCGAAAACTACAACGAGCCGTGGGAGGGCGGCGGCATCTCCGGCTGGGCACGCGATGCCGTGCAGTACCGCGAGCTGCAGAAGCTCATCGCCGAGTCCGCGCGGAAAGTTGATCCGCGCATCCGGATTTGCGCCGCCTCCTCGATTATGAACACGGAGGACAAGTTTTACTCGGACGGTTCCAGGGAGATGGACAAGTACATTGACGTGTTCACCGACCATTACGTCGTGCCGTGCCAGTGTTACGGGCCGATGGTCGCCCAGGCGCACGGCAAGGAGTCCGTCGAGACCGAAACGTGGTTCGTCAACAGCGAATACCTGCTGCCGCAGATCGTGCAGTTCATCGCCGCAGGCCAGAAGCGCCTCTCGCCCTGGCATCCCCGCGTGCTCTTCGACGGCCTGCCCGGCTCGCCGGACCGCTACCTGATCCCGACGCCGCTCGCCGCCGCGACGGCGGCCTTCAACTACTTCCTCAGCGGCAAGCCCTTTGAGAAGCTCGTCTTCCACACGCACCTGCCGTGGGTCTTCCAGTTCGGCAAGGACGATGACCAGAGCGGCCTACTGATCGTCTTCGGCCAGTTGATGACCATCGGCGGCGACGATCCCAAGGACCGCCTCTGGGCCCAGGTGGACGGCACGCCGGGCGGCACGATGGCCCTGGACAACGGCGACGGCCTGCTGAAATTCTTCGATCTGGCCGGCAACCCCCTCTATGAAGGCCAGCCGGCGATAACCCTCCCCATGACCATCTTCCCCACCTACATCACCTGCGCCAAAGGGCCGGCGGCAGCGGCCCAACGCCTGAAAGCGGCGCGCATCGAAGGCAAACGCGCGGTCGAAATCCTGCCGCGCGACTTCACTACGCGCCTGGATGCCAAGGACGCGTCCCTGGGCGTCGGAATCCATAACTGCTTGAATCGAGCGCTCACCGGAAAGCTGGTCGTCAAAGCGTCGGCGGACGTGCAACTGGCCGCAACCGAACAGAGCCTCGCGCTGGAAGCCGGCGAGACAAAGACGGCTGTCTTCCCCATCGCTTCCGCCAAGCCCAACGCGGCCAACGCATACCCCTGCAACTTCGAGTTCCAGTCCGACGCGGGCAACGCGGCATACTCGGAAGTCCTTAACGTGGCGATTGCCCCCAAGGGGACCAAGACGATTGACGGCAATCTGCACAACTGGAAGGACGTGCCGGGCATAACCGTGGTGGCCGCCGTGCAGAAGGCGGATCTGGCCGAGAACCTGCGCCGGCCCTGGCTGGAACTCAAGGACCAGCAGCCGGACGGCAACTTCATGGAGTTCAAGCTGGCTTGGGACGAGAACTTCCTTTACGTTGCGGCGCGCGTCAACGACAAGACGCCGCAGCCCGATTCCCCGCCTATGGCCGGGCGCGACGAGAACGCCTACTTCCACTCGGCGGCCTCCGACAAGCGCCCGCCCTACGACAAGTTCCTGAAGGATTTCCCCGGCCGCAGCTTCGCCGAAGTCCCTTATGTGTACTGCTACAGCCCGGAGAAGCCGGCGACGGACACGCTGCCGGCGATTCACTTCCGCCGCGATCGTCTCCACATCGGGCTGGGCGTCAGCGGCGGCTGGCACGACCTCCAGCCCACGACCGGCCGCGTGCCCTACGGCTTCCATGCCGTGCCCGATACGGACTACGAGTACGCGCTGTACCAGTGCGCGGGCGGCAGCAGCGAACTCTGGCGCCTCTCCGCGCCGGGCGTGCCGCGCCGCCACGACTTCCCGCACACAGCGAAGGGCGAACGGAGCACCGGGCCGGTGCCGGGCGCGAAACACGCGGTCAAGCGCGAAGGCAACACCTACATCTACGAAATGGCCATCCCCCACGAGGAACTTGGCACGCTGAAGCTGGCCGCGGGCGCGGTCTTCCGCCTGGCGGTGCGCGCCGGCAACAACGATGGGCCGAACGTGGATTACGGCGTCAATAAGGCGGTAGTGAAGAACAACGGTTTGACGCTGAAACCTTACTGGGAAAGAAAGCCTGGATGTAGCGTGCAGTGGACGCTCACGGAATAGTTGAATGAGAGAAACAGGCGTGATAGGATATTCGTCGGGCAGGGAGTTCTTGGAATGAAGACTGACAGACTGGTCCTCAAGAGGATCGCACAGAGCGATGGTTCCCTGAATTTCTATCTCCTGGCGATGACCAAGAAATTCAACCGTCCTCCTTTGTGCAACGAATTATTCCCTGCGCTCAAACGCCTTCGAGAAGCGGGTTACTATGAAGAAGTGAAACTGCAGGACGCGCCGCTTCCTGTCTTCCGCATCACCCAAAAGGGAATGGAATTCCTCAAGGAGGCGGCGGCGTCGGCGCCCACATAACCATTATTCATAACGCAATGCCACGACCGGCAGCACCGCCGCGGCCCGGCGCGCGGGGTACAGTCCGAAGACCACGCCCGCGGCGACCGAGACCAGGAAACTCCCCAGGACAGCAGAGGTGGTGACGGACACGGGCCAGCCGGTATACGCTGCCACGCCGTAGACTCCGCCCAGGCCCGCGGCAATGCCGAGCAGTCCGCCAGTGACGGTCAAAGCCAGGGTCTCGATCAGGAACTGCAACAGGATGTCGCGGCGTTTGGCGCCCAGCGCGCGGCGGATGCCGATCTCCTTGGTCCGCTCCGCCACCGAGACCAGCATGATGTTGACAATGCCCATGCCGCCGACCAGCAGCGTCAGTCCGGCCACCATCAACAGCACCAGGTTGAAGACTTCGCGAGTGCGCTGCCTCTGGCGCAGCATTTCCAACGGCACGGTGATCTCATAGTCCACTTCCTTGTGGCCCTTGTCCAGAATGGCTTGCAGCGGCTTGACGGCCAGGAGCGGGTCCTCGCATTCCAGGATCACACGGTCCAGCTCCAGCTTGTAGAACTCTTCTTTGCCCTGGTCCACGTGGATGGTGATCGGCCCAAAACGCCCGATGGCGGTCTCGAACGGTATGAAAATGCTGACGAAGTTGGAGGCGGCATTGTGGCCGCCGGACTCGCCTTCGCCGCCCACGCCCGTGTCCATGAAGCGCGACTGGGGGGTGATCGTGCCGACCACCTTGAAGGGTTTGTCGCCGATGGAAACGACCATGCCGAAGGGGTCGCGGCCCCGCAGGATTTCGGACGGAATGGGCGTGGCCAGCAGGCAGGCCTGGGTCTGCAAGCGTCCGTCCGCGGCGCAGAGCAGGCGGCCGCGATTGAGCAGCACTTTGAAGGTCTTGAAATAATCCTCCGTGATGCCCAGGACACGGGCATTGACTTTGCGGCCGAACATGACCACGGGGTTGCGGAGTTCGTGCACGGCCGGGGCGTGCACCAGGCCCAAGCCGGGGAGGATGGCCCGGCAGCGGGCCAGGTCCTTGTTCGTCAGCCCGAACGCGACCGGCCCCCAGTCCTGCTGCGACTGGCTCGTTTCCGCGACCTTCTTGGGGGGCCGCCGCGAAGTGACGATGATGTTGCGCAGGCCCATCTGCTCCATCTCTTTGAGAATCTGCTGCCGCGCGCCCTCGCCCACCGCCATCATGCTCAGCAGCGCGGTAATGGCCAGAACGATGCCCGTCACCGTCAGCACGCTGCGCAGCGGGTGCCGCAGCACGCCGCGCAGGCCGGAAAGGAGATAATCGAACAGGCGATCCATAGTCTAGTCTCTGCTCCGAGCCGCGCGCGCGAGCAAGTCCCGAGGCATCGGGGCTCCCTTACGGTCGCGGCTCGGAAGGCGGACGCGACCCCGAATCGCTGTCCACCACGCCATCGCTCAGGTGAATTCTGCGCTGAGCGTGCTCGGCGATGCCGGGGTCATGCGTGGCCACGAGGACCAGCTTGCCGTCCGCGTGGAACTCGTCGAAGAGCGCCAGGATCTGGCCCGCAGTCTTCGAGTCCAGGTTCCCGGTCGGCTCATCCGCCAGGATGACGCTGGGCTGCCGAACCAGGGCGCGGGCGATGGCGGCGCGCTGCTGTTCGCCGCCGGACAGCTCGAAGGGCTTGTGGGTCCGCCGTGCGTCCAGGCCCACGCGGCGGAGCGCCTCGCGCGCGCGGCGCCTGCGCTCCCCCCTTGACACCGCCGCATAGAAGAGCGGAATTTCGACGTTCTCCTCGATGGACAGCGACTGCACCAGATTGAAAGCCTGGAAGACAAAACCGATCAGCCCATTGCGCAGTTCGGCCTCTTTGTCGTCAGAAAGCTTGCTCACGGCCACATCGCCGATGAAGACTTCGCCTCCGGTCGGCCGGTCGAGGCAGCCGGCGATGCCCAGCAGCGTGGACTTGCCTGAGCCGGAGGGGCCGCTGATGGCTATGAATTCGCCCCGGTACAATTCCAGATTTACGCCCTTGAGCACCTGCAGGACGCCCGCGGCGGTGGGGAAGCTCTTCTCCACGCCTTGCAGGCGGATCATGACTTCGCGGCGGTCATTGTCAGTCTTGGCTGGCATTTCTCACAGCACCCGCGTCTGCATGTCTGATGGGAATTATGGGAAGCATGAGAGTTATGCCAGAGCACAACACGCACGCCGGCATGTCACGCGTCACGCCTTCCCCTCGTCCCTCACCCCTCGCCCCTTTAGTTACGGCTGCGCCCCGGCCAAAACGTCTTTTCGGACGGGCGCGGCCGCCGGTTCGCTCTTGGGCGGCAGCGGCACGTTCTCGGGTTCGTAAAGCAACACTGTCTCGCCTTCCTGCAAGCCCTCGGTTACAGCGATGTGCGTGTCGCTGGCGTTGCCGATCTTGATCTCGCGCGCGGCAATGCTGTTCGTCTTGACATAGACGATATTGCGGCCTTCGTTGTTGAAGACCGCGCTGAGGGGGATCTTCAGCACGTCCTTCAGTTCCTTGGCCTGAATCTCGACTTTCGTGGACACGCCGGGTTTGACGTGCAGATTGATCTTTTTCAGTTCGATCTCCACTTCATAGTTGTTGGTGGCATCCATCCACCAGTTGCGCTTGGCCACATTGCCGATCTTGGACACCGTGCCGGTCTCTTTCAGGTCGGGATAAGCATCTGAAGTGATGATGGCCTGCGTGCCCACCGCCAACTTGGTGATGTCTGTCTCCGACACGGTGGTCTTGACCATCAGTTCGTCCATTTTGGGCAGCGTGACGATCACCATATTCCTGAAGACCTGGCCGCCCACGCGAACGGCATCGTTGGAACGCCAAGGCGGCTCATCGGGATCGCCGTACAAGACCACGCCGGCGGTGGGGGCCTTCAGGACCGTGCCTTCCAGGTTCTTCCTGGCTTCCGTCAGGCGGTTCTTGGCCAGGCGCAGCAGTTCCTGCTTGGCTTGCAGTTCCGCCTGTTTGGTCTGCGCCTTGTTCGTGTTGACCGCCTCGACCGTGGCGGCATTGGCCCGCGCGGCGTCCTCATCGGCGTGCTTGGTGCTCAACGTCACGCGGCTGGTATAGGTCTTGAAGAGCTCCAGTTCGCTGTTGGCCAGTTCGAGCCCCATCTCGGCGCTGCGCACGGCCAACCGCTTTTCCTCGATCTCCAGCGGCGTGACAAAGCCTTGCTTGAGCGCCTCCGGCTCGGCTACGGATTTGTAGGACTCTTGGGCCTGCTTCAGGGCCGACTCCGCTTTCTCGATGTCCAGGCGGTCCTTGCGTTCCGTCTGCGGCAGGTCGCCCTTCTCGCATTTCTCCAGTTCCAGCTTGGCCGCGTTAAGCTTGAACTGGGCCTGGGACAGAGTTTCAGCGTTCTCCCGCTGGCCGATCTCAAGGGCGTGCGCAGCGATCTCGACGTCCGTCGCGCTGCTCTTGCAGGCGGCTTCCGCGGCTTCCACTTCCTGCTTCTGCTTGGCGTTGTCGAAGACGACCAGTTCCTCGTCCTTCGCCACCTCCTTGCCCTCGGGCACCAGGGTCGCGATGGTCAGCGCGCCCTCGTTACTATGGGAGATTTTCTCCGACTTCTTGGCGCTGATCTTGCCCTGCGCCAGCACGACAATCTTCAGGTCGCCGCGCTGGGCGACAGCCGTGGCCTCCTTGGCGGCGCCAGGCGGCCCGGCGCCGCCCGCGCCTTTGCGGCCCCACAGCCAGCACAGGACCGCGGCAGCCAGGACCGCGAAAAGCAAGCCGATTTTCAGTTTCACGGCTGTTCCTCCGGTACCTTGTCCGCTTTCACAGGCAGCTCCCGCTTTTCCGGCGGCCCGAAGAGGTCCGAAGCCTGGGCCAGGCCTTCTGCATTGACAACGAGCAGACCGAGCGCCCGCAGAAAGCTGAGCCGCGCGTTCGCATGGTCCACCACGAATTGGATGTCCTGATTGCGGGCGCTCAAGAGGTCCTGCTGCGCCTGCACGACGTCCAGGCTGGTGCGCGTGCCCTGGTGGAAGAGGTACTCCGCGTTGTCCAGCCGCTTCTGGGATGCCGTCACGATCTTCAGTTGCACCGCCATGGATTGCTCGATCCGCAGCAGGTTCCGCAGTTGGCGGCGCACGTCCGAGGCCAGCGAGTCGCGGTAGAGCTTGTAGGCGCGTTGCACTTTGTCGAGGTTGAGGCGGGCCTGCTCCGCGGCCACGTGCTGGTCCAGGCGGTCCAGGGGCGCCGTGAAAGTCACGCCTGCGGAGGCGCTGTGGTTGTTGAAAACCTGGCTGGGGAAGCGTGCGCCCGTGGCGGCGTTGGAACCCGCCGCGAGAGCCAGCGCGAAATCCGGCAACTGCCCGTTGTGCGCGATGTCCACACCGCGCTCGGCATCCGCGACTTGCTCGGAGGCGGTGCTCAGGTCAAGGCGGTTCTCCAAAGCCAACTGCACCGCCTTTTCCGCGGCGACTTGGACCTTGCGGAGCTCCGGAATTTCGTCAGTGCGGATGTCCAGCGTCACGTCATCCGGCACGCCGAGGAAGATCTTGAACGCCAGAAGCGCGTCCTTGTAGCTCTCCTGGGCATCGCGCAGGCCGTTCTCCGCTTGCAGCCGCTGTTGCTCGGCCTGGAGCACATCCAGTTCCTTCGCCCGGTTCGTCTTGTACAGCGACTGGGCGCGCTGATACAGGAAGTCCGCCTGCTCGAACAGTTTCTCGCTGTTGGTGATGACCTGCTTGTCGCGCACCAGGCCGTAGAAGCTGTTGGTGGTGTTGATGGTGAAATCCTGCCGGTACAGCTCGAAGGTGCGCAGGCCATAGACCAGGTTGCGCTCCGCTTGGGTCAGCGGCTCGCGCGTGACCAGGCGCCCGGCGCCGCGCAACAGCGGCTGCGAAACAGTGATATTGCCCGAACTGGCGTTGGCCGTGCTGGTCGTGGTGGCGCTGGTGGTGGCGGTCGTGGTGGTCGTGGTGGTGCCGGTAGGGGTGATGCTCTCCACGATGGTCGTGGGGCTCACAGTTTCAGTGTGCGTGTTGCTGCTGTTCAGAGTTGTACGGATGCGGGTGCCCAGCATGGTCAGGTAGTCCACACCCAGCGTGCCCGTGGACGCGAAAGACCGCGTTGCCGTGTCGGCGCCGGTGGCGGTATCCTTGGCCCAGGACTCCAGGAACGACACGGTGCCGCTCAGCCTGGGGTCGAAGAGGTGCCGCGCCTGAAGGTAGCTGAGTGCCAGCAGCGTATTCGCATCGCGGGCCGTGGCCAGATCGCGGTTGTAAGCGGTGGCGATGCGGAGCGTATCGGCCAGCGACAACTTGTTCAGGTCCGGGTACTTGGCGCGCAATTCCTGCCGAATCCGTTCCTCTTGGTCCCCTGGCGTCTGCACTTGCCTGGCGGCGCGCTGCAAGCGCGACTGGCGGTCAGCCTGGACGGCTTCACCGGCACCCTGCGCAACTCGGTCTGCTGTGCCCGCGACGGAGTCATACGTCGGGTAATAGGCGCAGCCGCACAGGGCCAGCGGCAGGCCCACAAATGCGAGTATCGCCAAGGATACAGAAGGCTTCCGCGGCAATTCCGTTTCCCCCGGTGCCGGCTGCGCTGCTCTAAGCGAAGCACACTGCCTTAATTAGCGTATCGCCGAACTCTTTGGAAGTCACGGAACAAAGTCAGCAGGTCAACAGAACAGCAAACCAGCGGACCAGTGAACCACTGGATTGCTGGCTGGCTGTTCTGTTGGTTTGCTGGTTGGCTGGTTCGTCGGCATGTTGGCCTGTTGGTTTACTGCTGGGCCGCACGCAGATCGGCGATGACTTTGTCCAGCGTCGCCCTGACTTGGTCCTGGACCAGCTTCGCGATGAGTGCGCCGACCTCCGGAATTCCGGTGGGGGCCTGCGGCGCCCGAGCTGCTGTCTTGCGCGGGCGGCCGAGCTTGCGCGGGCGGCCGGGCTTGCGGGGCCGGCCCGGCCTCCTCTTGGCGGCCTTGCGCACCATCTGCTCGATGCCTTCCGGGCTGCCGTGATAGCCGGCGGCCTGGGCCGCCTGAAAAACTTCGGTCCAAGCCTTGCGTTCTTTCCTAGCAGCAAAGGCAGCATTGAGGATGGCTGCTTTTGTTTGCGGATCGTACCTCTTGGCTGTCATCGTTCTCTCTCCTGAAGGTTGGATTGACGGCGGTATATTATCACGGACGGCTAATATATGCAAGCTACATACGGCAAATCTTGATTCCTTCGTAAAAAGCCCTCCCCCTACCCCCTCCCGCAAGGGGATGGGGAACACAAGAACCCTTGCGCCGCAACAGTCCGCCTTGTGCTAACGACAACGGAACTGCAAATTGCAAATTGATAACCGTTCAGTCCGAGCCGCGACCGTGAGGGAGCGGACGTTGCCGCTTGCTTACGCGCGCGGCTCGGAGACTGAACGGTTACGAAAATTGAAAATCGAAATAGATGGTGCCGAGGAAGGGAGTCGAACCCTTATGAGTGTTACCTCACTAGCTCCTGAAGCTAGCGCGTCTGCCAGTTCCGCCACCTCGGCACAATCCGCCCTCACGTTTGCCGCACGCGCAAGGGACGCACGGCCTTTCCATGCCACGAGTGTATTTACTGGAATCTCGCGCCGGAGTCAACAGGCTTTAGCCCGCATTATTCACCGTGGGACTGTTTAAGTACAGTTAGGAAAATGCCGATTCCTTCTGATGGCGCGATTGAAAGGAATCGACAGGATGGCGAACCAGCAACCTTCTCCCGCAGCCTTGGCCGAAGCTGAGGCGC
>JBEKKG010000097.1:0-12985 GCA_050010835.1 Planctomycetota bacterium | reverse complement strand
GGACCTCGGGGTGCGCGGCCGCGGCCTGCAGGACCGGATAGCGGATGAGATCGTTGAGCGTAGCGATTGCCAAAGCAATCCCGATCACGGCCAGCGCCGCGCGGTTGGCCAGGAACCAGCTCTCCAGATGGCCAGCGAGCAGAAGGAACAACGGGGAGGCTTCTTCGGGCGCCGCCGCCGCCGGCGTGTGTACCGCCGCCGCAGCAGCTTCAGCTTCGGGTGCAGGAGGTGCGGGCGGGCCTGCTGAGGATTCAGGGCTTGGGGGCTGTGCGCCTGGCTGTTGAAGAGGATCTTCCACTGTTGGCTTACCGTCCGGGTCATGGTTTGTGCCACGGATATGCCCTCGCAACGCGAGGGCTTATCCGTGCCCAGCGTGGCCGCACGGATGAGGCCGGGCTAAACAGCCAGCCCGGCCACATCCGTGGCACAAACTCAAAAGGGCAAGGCCCAAGTGCAACCAAACTGACACAGACCCGCCGCGCCCTTATGGTCCCGCCTCGAAATGGCGGGGGATTTACGCGGCGCTGTGTTCAGGTTACAATATTGGCAGGCAACTTGCCAGCAACAGCGTTACAATGGGTGTAGCGCAGGCTTCCAGCCTGCCTCGGCGTCTGCAGGCAGGCTGCCTGCGCTACATGCACGCACGCCAAGACATGTACATTCCTTGGCGGTAACGTGTACAGGGGCAGGTGCTTTGGGTTGGAGAACGTCACGTGGTCATAAGATTATTCCTGAAGGCACTTGTGGTTTTGTGTACTGCTGCCCTGCTCAGCCCGCGGTCTGAAGGCGCAGACGTGCAGGCTCTGGCGCAGCAGTTGGCCTCCGAGAATGCGAGCTCGCGCGCCACAGCGATCGCCGAACTGCGGAAGATGGGCGCCCCTGCCTGTGAGGCGCTGGCAAAGATTGAAACCAGCGAGACCATGCCGCGGCAGCAACTGCTGCTGGTGCGGCGCATTCAGGGCGACTGCCTCATTGCGCAGTCGCCGTTGCAGCCGCTGGACCGCGCCAAACTGTCGCCCTTTGGCGAGGACGTGAAGCAAGGCATTGCGGGAAACCCGGCCTTGCTGACCAACAGGGACAAGAAGTTCATCGTCATGGATGGCGAATTCTGGAAGGAGCAGGCGCCGCTGGACTATCTGGTAGTGACCCTGGGGCCGGATGCCCGCTTGCACGAGACCATCCTGGCAGTCTTTGCGCGCCCGCGCGAAATCTGCTATGCGCTGCTGGCCTGTTTCTACACTTACGCGGGCGAACTGGACGCCGAGGGCAAAGTCAACCTGCCCGCCGGCGCGGGCGTGATGATTTCGGTCGAGTACCTTTGGGAGCCGGCTCACGCGGACATGGATACACCTCTGGATCCAGCGGACGTCATCAATGCCTTCCAGAAAAAGTACGCTGTGTTGCTGCTGGGCAAGGTTCCCGCGCAGGAACGCGACAACCTGCTGCTGGACCTCAGCAGCGATCACGGTTTCTTGAAAACGCTCCTGGACCACGAGGAGGTGGATGAAAAAACGGGCAACGTGGCCGCGCCCTCACCGTTCACGGAACAATTGCGCAATGAGCGTTGCGTTTACGACACGGCCGCGCTCACAGCGTTCGCCAATATGCTCCAGGATTACCTCAAGAAACACCCGGCCCTCGCGGCCGCAGCGGCCCAGCCTCGCTCCTTGCCCGAGAAGAAGCTCGTGCGCGTGCCCATTGAGTTCTTTGCCTGGAACCTGCAGACCAACAGGCCCATGAAGCGCGCGCCTTTTGCCTTCACGGGCTCCAAGTTCGAGAAGGACCCCGAAACCAAGAAGATGATCTTCCGCGCCGACCAGGAGAAGTCCATCGTGGCCTGCAGGTTTGACCCCTACGCCCTGCTCAATTCGGCCTTGGACACCCGGGCCATCAGCCCCTACCGGGCCTTGGGCTACAACGTCAACTGGCGTGCAGTGCCGCGGCACGGGACAAAATGCCGAGTGGTGTTCGAGCCTTGGACGGGCGGCGAGTTGAAGGACGAAGACCTCAAGGACACCGGCGACACCGTGAACAAGCAAGCCCCGCCACCGTAGGGAGGGGTGAGGGGCGAGGGGTGAGGGGCGAGGGGCGACAACCGGTGGCTGCAATCCTGCGTGTTTTTGTCCCTGCTTTGCGCCGGCACTTGTTCCGCAGAAGCACAGTTCTTGTTCTGGCTTCCGCGTTCGCCTTTGGTTTGATATTGGCTTGCGCTCTGGGCTGGATGCTGCCGGCGCCCGCGGCTGCGCCGCCCTACGCTGCCATTGCGGCCTCCGTGGCGATTGACTTGGCCGGCTTGGCCGCCTTGCTGGTCTGGCTGCCCGTTGCCGGGGCGAAAGGGGAGGCCTGGCCGGGAATGGCCGCGTGGCTGGGCAGCGCGCTGGCCTGCGGCGCGGCACTCGCGGGTTTGGGCGTTTCCGGCGTGCACAAGGAATCTCTGCGCACTTTCCTGGTGTTGTGGGGACTGATGGCTGGGCAGGGCGCTGTGCTGGCCGCAGCATATCGGTGGTTAGCCGTGCTGTTCCGCTTTGAGCCGCGCTTGGTTCCACAAATCGCCTGCGTGCTCCTGAGCTTGGCTGTGACGGCGCTTTTCTGGTCGCGCGAACCGCTGCAATTGCTGGGCCGCGGCTCCGCGGGCGGTTCCTCGTCCGCGGCCGGGCTGGCCGAGGCGGTCGTGGCTCTGAGTCCGCCGCTGGCCGTGGCGAGCGTATGGCATCAGGAGAGCGATGCGGCCTGCACGGGCGCCGCGCGTTTCGATATTGTCCACGCGACTCTGACTTACCAGGTCTGGCTCGGTTCATATCGCGCGGTGCCTTACCCGCAGATTTCGCCCAGCGCGAGGGAAGGTGTCCTGTGCTTCGGCCTTCTGGCGGGGATGCTCTTTTGGGGAGTGCTGTTGCTGGCCTTGAGTGATGTGGCAACTTTGATTCGTGCGTAAAAATCCTTCCCCTGCCCACTCCCGCAAGGGGAGGGCGAACGTACTTTCAGTTTTCGTAACCGTTCAGTATCCAAACCACACGCGCCAGCAAGTCCCGAGGCCTCGGGACTCCGTTGCCTGCTATGGGAAGAATGGGACGAATGGGACTGATGAAAGGGCTCCCTTACGGTCGCGGCCCAGACTGAACGGTTGCCAATTCCCAATACGGCTATCGTTGACGTTCTCCCCAGCCACCAACCACCCACGCACCACGCTCCACTCAGTACTTTGCTTTTCCGGCTGTCGGGGTTATAAGTCCCCTGGGCCACCAGGGGAGACTCGCCACGCAACGTGATACGTATAGGCACCGTGCCCTACCTCAATGCGCAGGTACTTGCTTACGGCTTGCAGCCCAGCACGCCGCGCTATGAATGCGAAGCCGCTCTGCCCAGCGAGTTGGTTCAGAAACTGCGGGCGGGCGCGCTGGACGTGGCGCTGGTAAGCTCCATCGAGTACTTCCAGCGCCCTGACTACTGTATCCTGCCGGACCTCTCCATCAGTGCGCGCCGTGAGAGCTGGAGTGTGAAGCTCTTCCACCGCACGCCGCTGCAGAAGGCCCGCCGCGTCGCCTTGGATCCGGCTTCGGAGAGCAGCAATGCACTCCTGCAGATTGTCTTGCACGAAAAGCTCCAGTTGGGCATTGAACTGGTGCCGCTGCAGCTTGGCGAGGACCCGCTGCAGCGCGACGGCCTGGACGGCTTCCTCAAGATTGGCGATGCGTGCCTGACTTTTGTTCCGCCGCCGGGCTACGAGGCCCTGGACTTGGCGGCCGAATGGCATGATTTCACCAACCTGCCATTCGTCTTCGCCCTGTGGCTGGTGCGCAAGGGTGTGGATCTGGAGGGACTGAACACCGAGCTGTTCCTGGCCAAGCGGGAAGGCCTGCGGCACGCGGACGACTTGGCCCGGGAAGCCGCCCCGTTACTGGGCCTGGACCACGCTCGCGTCAAGCACTACATCACCCGCATCGTGCACTACGACCTGGGCCGCCCGGAACTTGGCGGCCTGAACCTCTTCCGGCGTTACCTTATCCGCCAGGGAATTGTCCCACAAGGCTCGGGGTTCGATCTCTACACGCGATAGTAGGACAAGCTTTCCAGCTTGTCCGGGCAAGCTGGAGAGCTTGCCCTACAATCCCGCGTCTCAATTGAAGGTGCCAAGTGACAGGTGACAAACAGATTCTTTCTCCCCCGCGTTCATCTGCGTTCATCCGCGATGCCGATTCGGAAGCTGCAATCGAGAAGGCACTGGCCGGCGAGCGCATCAGTTACGCTGAGGGCCTGGCTTTGCTCGAACACGCCAGCCTGAACAGCTTGGGCCGTGCTGCTCTGGCTATCCGCAGGCGCCTCCATCCGGAACCTGTCGCCACGTTTGTGATAGACCGCAATATCAACTATACGAACGTGTGTGTCAGCGACTGTGCGTTCTGTGCGTTCCACCGGCCACCGGGCGACCCGGAAGCCTACGTCTTATCGCGCGAGGAGTTGCACGGGAAGATCCGCGAGTTGGAAGCGCGCGGGGGCACGCAGATTCTGCTCCAGGGCGGCCATCATCCGCACCTGAAGCTGGAGTGGTATGAAGAAATGCTCTCCGGAATCCGGAGCGAGTTTCCGCGCCTCCACGTTCACGCTTTTTCGCCCAGCGAAATCGTACATTTCTCCAAATTGTTCAAACTGCCTGTCCGCGAGGTGGTCCGGCGTTTCAAGGCGGCCGGTCTGCACTCGATTCCGGGCGGGGGCGCCGAAATCCTTGTGGACCGGGTCCGCCGGCTCATCGCGCCGGGGAAAGCACGCACGGACGAATGGCTGGCGGTGATGGCCGCCGCCGCGCAAGAGGGACTGCGCGGGTCCAGCACGATGGTCATTGGCCACGTGGAGACGCCGGCTGAACGCGTTGCGCACCTGGAGCGTCTGCGCAGGGCACAGGACGAGCACCAACCGTTCACCGCCTTCATCGTCTGGACCTTGCAGCCGCAGCACACGAGACTGGAGGGCCAGGTTGAGCCGGCGGGAGCGTATGACTACTTGCGCACGCTGGCCCTGGCTCGCATTTACCTCGACAACATCCCCAACTTCCAGTCGAGCTGGGTCACGCAGGGCGCCAAGATCGGCCAACTCAGTTTCCTCTACGGCTGCAACGATTGGGGCGGGCTGATGATGGAGGAAAACGTCGTGCGGCAGGCTGGGACAGTACACCACGTCCAGATCGAGGAACTGCGCCGCTTAAGCGCGGAATTGGGACTGACGTTGCGTCAGCGGGATTACTATTACCGGCTCGTTGGGGCGCCGGACTTGCGTTGAGACTGTAGTGTCGCGTGGGGAAAATTGTGGGACGGTAGGACAGGCTTTCCAGTCTGTCCAGACAGCCTGGAAAGGCTGTCCTACTCCTACTGGCCTCCCAGAGCCGCCTTCAACTCCTGAGCTGCCGCGGCGAACTTCTCCATTTCAGCCTTCGCCTTCTTGGTGGCGCCTTCGCAGGCCGCAGCCAGCCGGACCATGAGATCGGGCAGGTGTGAGATGGCTGCAATGCGCAATTCGGGCGGCGCCGCGACCAAGGGCCGCACCCAGACCGTCTCATCCGCGGGCACCTTCTCACCTGCCTGGTCAGGGGCATACACGGGGTTGCCGCTTTCGTCAGTTTGCTGCGCCACGCACTTCAGCGCAATAGTCAAGCGTCCCTCATCGCTGCGGGCGTAGCCCAGTTCATACCAGCCATCCACGGCATGGCCGCGGCAGTTCATTACGCGCTCGTAACAAATGTCATCTCCCCAGACTTCGATCCCTGGCGGATTCTTGGCCAGGAACCGGTTCAACTCGGCAATGCGCGCCGCCGACTCCTCGGCGATGCCCTTGAGTTCCTTGGCTGAAATCTTGATGCGCGCGAGAGCGTCGGTCATTGACATGCTGCTACCCTCCTCTGCCAGACCTGCACCCGTCCGTCCGCAGACCCTCCAACCAGCCCTACATATAGTCTACCATATTCGTTTGCAAGCAGCGGCGTAACCGTTCAGTCTCCGAGCCGCGCGCGTAAGCAAGCGGCAATGCCCGCTCCCTCACGGTCGCGGCTCGGACTAAAGGGTTACGGAGCGGCTTCATTGACGCACCAGGCGGACATAGTTTTGGATGCGGATGACGTCTCCTTGCGGCCCGCGGCCATAGGGAAAGGCGGCCGGATCGCCGCTCTTTGGATCGCTGCGTTGCGCCCCCGCCCCGTGGACGTCGAGCAACTGGTGAATGAACGTGGGCGGGAACTGCATCCAGCCCTGTGCGCGCCCGAAGGCGACGTAGACGGCGGCACTCCCTTGCCGGTCGGGCGGCCCGTCCAAATGGGTCGTGCTGGACCAGAAGAACGGGTACTCGCCGTCACTGATCTGGGTGGTCTGGAACAGCGGATCAAGCGCCGCCGAATGGGTCACGGCCGGGGCGCGCGTGTAATCCACAAGGCTCTGCAACTCTTTGGCGTGCGGCAGCCGCCAGTCGTTGTGGCCCAGATACTTCTCGGCATTCCGCGCCTGCACCCAGGCCAGCGCGGCCTGCCAGTCCAGGCCCTTGCCGCTATCATCTTTGGACCACATCAGGCCCGTGGCGCGGTCGGTGAGGGTGCCATCGCCGTTGTCGTGGAAGTCATTTTTGCCGTAGTTCGGGTTGCCGCGGACGTAGCGGACGTAAAGCTGCTTTTGAACTGCAACGCCTCCCGGTCTGCTTATGGACTTCGGATAGCCCTTGATCCGGCCGTCGGCAAAGTTGACGCCGAAGGCCGTAGGATTGCCGTTCATCGTGGTGCTCACATAAGTCGTGGCGGACCAGTCCTGGCAGTCTATCGCCCGCTCGCCGGCCGCTTCATTACCGTACGCGAAGCCGAAGAACTTCGTATCCAGGTAAGGGCTGGAGGCCGCCGCCGTGATATGGAAGCCGCCGTTGAAGTTTATCAGCGAGTAAAGTTCCTTGATGGCCGGCATGCGCCAATCGCTGTGGCCACCCACACGGCAGGTGGCCGCGCCCGCAACGGCGGCGTCCCAAGTCACCTTCGTGCCCCGCGCCTGGACCCACATCAGCCCGGTATTCAGGTCGCTGATTGTGCCGTCACCGTTGTCTTTGTAGGCGAGCTGTTTGCTCCGACATTGGGCGTCCTGGCCGTAGAACGGCTGTCCCGGCTCGGGCGGCGCGATCTCGTGGCGATCATCGTAGCACTTGGTTTGGCCGGTGCCTACGATGACGTAGCTGACGTCGCCGGCGTATGCGGTTAGCCCAGCGGGGACAGACAGCCAATTTCCAAACAACCGGAAATTGGTGTCAGTCCCCGCTGGTCCGGCGAGTGCCAGCCAGAGCAGAAATGCCGACTGGGTTCTCATGGCAGGCATTCAGTAAACTACCTCCACTGTGGCCTTCTCCTTCACTCCCGTCAACCGCACGGTCTCCTTGCCCGCGTCGAATTCCTGCCAAGGCTGGCCATTGACTGTCACGCTCTTGATTGGCGCGGCCCGCGGATGGCGCAACCGCAGCACCACGGCTTTGGGCGGGTTGCGCGCAGGCAGGACGATGGTGGCGGCGATCTTGCCGTGGTCCACGTCGGAGACGATCTCGTAAGCCACGACGCCGAAATGTGTCGGCGCGTTGCGCACCGCAATCTTCTTGCCCTGTTCCAGCCAGGCCCGCGGCGTGGCCCTGGCCAGCCAAAGTTCTTCTCCGATCTCCAGCACCAGCATCTGCCGGAAGCGCTCCAGGAAGCAGGACTCCTCATAAATCTTGTCCGGCGGCCCGCCGGTGGTGTGTTCGCGGAAAGTGTACTCGCCCGGCATGATATCCACCGCGTATTGATTGAGCACCGAACGAATGAAATTCGGCGCGTCGTCCGCCGCCAGGTGGATGTTCGCGTGCCGCTCCAGACCACATTGGTATTGCCAACTGGCGTGGGAGAACCAGTGCTTCTCTGGATCGTAGCCGCTCGTCCGCGCGTTGACTTTCGTGTTCTCCAGCAGCAGCCGGTCCTCCAGGACATCCAGGTGTCCCTGCACGCGCCGGTCCAGGGGCGCCAGCAGGCCGCTGGGGCTGATCAACGGGTCGGCGGATTGCACGGTATCCCAGTAGATCGCCCCGACGTGCCCCTGGCAGCGCCGCCAACCCCACGCGCCCGCCGCGAACCCGCGCACGTAGGGGGCGAAGGGGACGAACGAACGGTAGGTCCCGTCACGCACTGGCACGACTGGCGTGAGAGCGATTGAGCGGTCAATGGCCGCCAGCAGGTCCTGGCGGTAGGCTTCCGCTTCCGCGGCCAGCTTGGCGCCTTCATCCGGTTCGACCAGGGCCAGCAAGGCCGCCATGCGCTTGACACCCAGCCAGTAATACGCCTCGGACTCGTAGAACTGCTCATGCATGCGTTCGCTGTCCGGGGTCACAACGTGCGCCGGTTGCAGCCCTTTGCTCCACAGCCGAGACCCGCTGGGAAGGTTGGCGGCCAGCAATTGGCGCTGGCGCAGGATCCACTGGGCGTTGGCCTTCATGCGCGGCGCGTTGGCCTTGAGCCAGTCCAGGTCGCCGCTCAAAAGGAAGTGTTCAATCAGCGTGAACATGATCGCGCCCGGCCCCATGGCATGCACGCCGTCCATGTTCCCGCCCGCCCCCGGTGGACCCGCGGCATGAGTCAGGCAGCCAAGGCCATCTGAGAAGTGTCCCAGAGGCCGGTCGGGGAGCGCCCAACCATGATGCCCCCCTTGGCCCGGCACAACCTTGGGTTCCAGAGGCAGCTTCAGCCATTGATCCAAGCCGTCGGCAGCTTCCTTGTGCAACCCTTGCAGGTCCAGCGCGCGAAGGATCATGTAAGTTTCGGACGCCAGGATGCCAAAGGGGAAATCCTGGAACGACCACTTGCCGTTCGGATCCTGGACCGATCTGCGCAGGATATGCCAAGCCCCCAGTTTCCATTGTGCGGCCAGCCGCTCACACGGCACCTCAACCTGCATCGCCGGCTCGAAGGGAGGCTTGGGGTGCGGCGGCAAGGGCTTGCCCGGCTGCATGGCGGCCACTGCATCCTCCCACGTCTGCTCAGGATGTTGGGCCACGCGCTGCCGGATTGTTTTCAAACCCTTGTCGGCCAATTCCTTGAGAAAATCTTTCGCCGTGGCGGCTGCCGATTCCTGGCTGAAGGGCGGCGCGGATTGAGTTGGGAGCGCAGTTCGGCCCGCTTCAGCAGAGTAGAAACGCCACACGTCCGCATTGCCCAAGTAGTCGCCGTGAGGGTTGCCCGCGTGAATGTTGCCCAAGACGTCTTTGGCCAAGTCCCAGACACGCTGCGCGCCGCCGTTTTCGGCAATCGCCAACTCGATGATCGTGGTACAGCAGGTATGGTTGCCCCCCTTGGCGCCCACGGCCAACGACAACACGTCGCCGCTTTCAACCGCGATCTCAGCCAGCTTCTGCGCGTCCGCGGCCGCGGGGATGGCCTGCGTGCCCCCTGTGCTGACCGCTCCGCCGGCCAGGACTTTGCGGTCCCCCTTGGTCTGCTGCACCAGCGACCACTCGACGCCGACCCCGCCCAGCGCGTCGCCCATAGCCACTTTCCCTTTGATGCTTACCCTTCCCTGGATGGGACTGCGCCAGCCCACGGCCACGTCACGATCGGGAGCGGGGTGCATGGCCACGCTGCGGGCGGGCACCGTCAGATAGCCGGCTGTTCCCGGCTCGTTGGCCGCGTTCACTCCAAACCAGGGGATGGTGTTGCTGGCCCAGCCGCGCATCTTCGGCACGCCTGGAATCGCCTCCATCTTCTCGCCGAGGGTCTTTGTTTCCGGCACAAAGAGCTTCGGCGGCGCCGCGGCGGCTGCGTTTTCCGGCTTGGACGCAGCGCGCACGAAGAATCCGTACTCCGGCGCCAAAATCGGCCCGCGCTCCAGGTCGGCTGCCAGGAACGAGAAGCTGCCGCACTTCGTCCACACCGTGACGATCGTGCGGGCGACATCCTCTGGTTGCGCGTGGTACGGCCACACTCGCCGCCAGGCCGAACTGCCGATGTATAACAAGCCGAACTGCACGCCCCGGCGCGAGCCGCCTTTTCTGGCGGAGCGCCAAGCGAGCGCGCCGGCCAGGGCGGTTCCGGAGTCGCCGGCCAGCGGCCGCAGTTCTCCCGCAAGCCCGTCGTAAAGCTCCATGCGGCCGTCGTATTCGAGTGCTGCCGTGGCGTCCTCGAAGCCCCATTCGATTTCCACGTCCAGCTTCTTCCACACATCCGGCACAAGCGCACGCATGACGGGCACGGCGAAGGCCGGCGCCTCTTTCTCTCCGCGCAGGACCGCCAGCACGCCCCACGTGTCCACGGGAATCGTGTAGACCCATGTGCGGCCGTCGCCGGCCACTTCGGGCTTGCCCGCCTCCTTGATCGTCCGCGGGTTCCACCAGGTGTGCGCCGTATTGTCAGTGGCATCGAAGTAGGCAAGCGCCAGATCCTCCGGCGCCGGCCGGCCCTGCGCGTCCGCCGGCCAGGACAACTCGACGCGCCGCACCGGCCGCACCTCTTCCCACAGCAAGCCGCACAGCACCTTCTTGACCAGCGGGGCGCCGGTATCCACCGGCTTGTCATAAGGCCAGCCGGCGTACTGCATGAGCAGGATCCAACTCTCCGGCGGGTTCTCGTCTGCTTTGCGGTCCGCGCGATAAGGGTACGCGCTGGGCGCAACGTCCGCCTGCTGGCCGGCCAGGGTGTTCAGGCCGTCCCGCCCCAAATCCGCGGCCGGCGCGTGGGACGCGCCGGTGAGCAGCAGCGCTGAGACGAGGCACGTGGGCGTGGTGAATGGTTTCATGGTCTCCTCCGCTAGACTGCGACAGGCTTGAGTATATCATAAGAGTTGAATTCTCCCCGCTAGAAATCTCCGCCTTGCGCTCGCAGGCCTTAGGTGTTCTAATATACGCAGCCAGCAGAGGAGGAAGGTCCGTGAGAGACGATGAGATCAAAGCCAGGGTAATTGTGCACCTGATCGGTGTCTTGCGCGGCCAACCCTGGCCCGCCACCATCACCACTTTCTGCCGGACCACCGGCTGCCACAACTGGACAGAGGCTTCGGACACGCTCAAGACCATGGTAAGCTCAGGGGTGATCGCCGTTTTCCGGTGGGTGGACGGAAAACCTGTGCGCGTGACCAACGCCGAGATGGACGGCACTATCTTTCACGGGGAGTTCGGCATCGCGCCCACGCAAAGAGCGGTCGAGTTGTATAACAGCCTGCAATCACAATGATGAATGACGAACCGCGGGTTCGTCAAGGCGGTTTTTCATCATTCCTCATTCTTCGTTCGCCATTTTCTAGTAGCGCCCCAGTTCCTTGGCCAGGGCTACGATGCGCCGAAAGCCGGCGAGGCTGACACTCTGCGGGATTGAGTGGTCCGACGAGAAGATGTATCCGCCGCGCTCCTTCATTACGGGGATGACCCGCCGCATCTCAGCCTCAATGGCCCGCAGGTCGTCCCACAACACGGCATTGATGCCGCCGTGGAGAACCAACTGCTTGCCGTAAGCCTTTTTCAGATGCACCGGATCCATGCCGGCTTTGACTTCCAGGGGGTTCAGAGCGTCCACTCCGATCTCGATGAGTTCCGGCACGAAGGGGTTGACGTCGCCGCACGAATGCAATTCGACCTTGCAGCCTTTCGCGTGCGCCCAGTCGGCGGCGCGCTTGTGGACGGGCTTGAGCAGCTCGCGGTACATCTTCAGGGAGAAGAACTGGCTGTGCTTGTAGCCCATGTCGTCGGGCCAGTTGACGGCATCGAAATGGTAGCCCGCGTCCCAGACCATTTCGAGCAGCGCGATGTTCACATCCAGGAAATGGTTGAACATTTCCACGCACCACTCGGGCTGCTCGGCCAGCGCCAGCAAGAGCCGCTCCGTGCCCACGAACCAGGAGTGCGCCACGTCAAAGCCGAACCACAAGCCGCCCTGGATCCAGCAGCCCTGCTTGCGCCAGGAAGCGTAATTCTTCTTCAGGTGCGCCCAATTGACGCGGTCGCGCGCGGGGACCATGCGGGCCTTGGCGTCGCGCCAGGAGTCGGGGTCCTTGACCCTGAAGTCGAGAAACTCCGGCACACCGCCGGCGTGTTTCCAGTCCCTTAGCGTCGCGCCCCAGGAAGTCGTGTGCACGGTATACTCCGGGGTCTGCTCCAGGGTCCGGCACTCATACCGCGGGCTGTTGTCCACGCCGATGTGGGCCACGTGGTCAATGTCGAAGTAGTCCACCCAATCGGTGTCCTTGGGCATGCCTTCGCTGCGCCAGCGTTCGAGGGTGGGTCCCCAAGGGCTGTCAATGATGGGGACGCGGTCGGCCTCCTGGTGGGCGTACATGCGGGCGAAACGTTCGTGAGTGTTCATCATTCCCTCCGTCAAGCGTTGTGTTGTCCTTACCTCAGTACATCAGCATCACGCGCTTCTTGCCGTGCTTGCCGATGAGGCTTTGCGTCGTAGGGTCAACCGTGTAGTCGAGTCCCTCAAGCGGGGCGACCCCGACAAGAGCGGGCGCATTGTCAGGCAGCTCTGCAACAGCGCACTCCTCCGTGAGGTCCTCGATCGTCAAGAGCACTCCGCCGTAGAGTTGCCTTTCCACCACGCTGGCCGCGGTGGTGGCGGTTATCGTTCCCGGGTAACGCTTCAACCCCAGTTCCTTGATACACCGCGACGGCAGGCAGAGGTGCATGGTGCCCCTGTCAACCAGGGCATCCGGGATGATCACGGTGCGGATTCTGCGGCGCTTCTTCTCCTGAACGCGTGTCCAGTCGAAGAAGTTCTCCACCTTGATCGTGGTGTGAACGTGCCCCGTATCCCCTCCTTTGATTTCGCCTTTCTCGGCCAGGGTTCCTTTCATTATTTTCCTGGCCGATCACGGAAACGCAATTCACATTCTCAGCGCTGGTCGAGCCCGGGTGCATGTCAGTAAATGCGTGGCCCAGAGCGTACCGCGGGCGTCCCGCCCGCCTTCGTCCTCGCGCCCTGCCAGCCTGCCACGAGCGGGCGGGACGCCCGCGGTACATTTGC
>JBEKKG010000096.1:0-13119 GCA_050010835.1 Planctomycetota bacterium | reverse complement strand
GCTGCTCCAGTGGGAGGACTTGCTCAAGGCCAACGCGCTCCAGCAGCTCAAACGCTTCCGCAACGAGCTCTGCACGTTCAATGACGACATCCAGGGCACCGCGGCGGTCGCCTTGGCGGGCATCTACGCCGCGCTGCGCATTACCGGCCAGCGGCTGCGCGACCAGCGCATCGTCAATGCCGGCGCCGGCGCTTCCGCCCAGGGAATCTGCGACTTGTGTGTTGCGGCTTTGGTGGAGGACGGTCTCGGCGAGCCCGAGGCGCGGGGGCGGATCTGGACCGTTGACAGCCATGGACTGGTGACCCGCGCGCGGCAGAACCTCGAGGATTTCAAGGCTGCCTACGCGCGCCCGGCCGACGAACTCGCCGGCTACAAGTGCTGCGACCGCTCAGCCATCACTCTCGAGGATACGGTGCTGAATGCCAGGCCGACCATCCTTATCGGCAATTCGGCGACGCCCGGCCTGTTCACCGAGAACGTCATCAAGCTCATGGCCGGCCACAACGCGCACCCCGTCATCTTCGCCATGTCCAACCCCGACTCGAAGTGCGAGTGCAAGCCGGCCGACGCGATCGCCTGGTCCGAGGGTCGTGCCATCGTCGCCAGCGGCAGCCCCTTTGCACCGGTCAGGTATGCTGACCGGACCATCCGTATCGGCCAATGCAACAATGCGTTCATATTCCCGGGTGTCGGCTTGGGGATTGTGGCCGGCCATTGCCGGCGCGTGACGGACGCCATGTTCCTCGACTCCGCCAAAGCCCTCGCTGCGCTCGTGGCCGAGAGCGACCTGAAAAGCGGGTCCGTCTACCCTCAGCTCACGCGCATCCGCGAAGTCTCACATGCCATAGCCTGCACGGTCATCCGACGCGCGGTGGCCGAAGGCCACGCCGAGCCGGCGATGGCGCAGAATGTCGAAGAACGTGTCGCGCAGGCGATGTGGTTCCCGGAGTACCTGCCGATCAGGTGCGAGTGACTTAAGGACTTCTTTGACCAGTTTGGCCCGCTACCACCGGTAATACCGGAACGGGTCGTCCTCTGCCACCGGTTGCTGCACGTACCAGTTGGGCGCCGCGGCCGCCGCGGCCGGTTGCGCGGGATCCCCGGCGAATGCAGCCGCGGTTGCGAACGGCGCGCCGAGGTTGCTCAGCAGCCGCGAGACGAGGAAGCTGTTGCGCCGGAATGTCGTCCGCACGTATGGCTTCTTGGCATAGTCGAACATCCACGGCGCAGCTTGGCACAGAACGATCATTCCACGGCCTTTTCTGATAACGCGGAGAGCTTCGTTGCCATTACTGCCGGTCGGCTCGAAAGCGGGCAGTTCCAGCAACGTGCGCCAGTGCAGCTCGGCGTTCGAGATTCCCAGCAGCGCAGGGTCGTCCAGGCGCTCCGCCAGGGAGGGCACTGTCGGCGCCACCTTCATCTTGAGTTCGCCGGGAAGGAGCGCGCTGAGGTCGGAATCGCTCAGCCCCAGACAGAGGACGTTGAGGCCCTTCTCGACGGCGGCCGTTACGGGGAGCGCCTGGGGCTTGGGGCCGAGCACCAGGAACGCCGTCTCATCCAGCGCTTGGGCCGCGAGCGGCTCGAAGCGCACCTGCATGTCCCTCAGGAGCTTGGCGCCTTCATCTCCGCCGGCGTACAGGACCTTGCGCGGGCGCGCCGGCGCGGCCCCGTCCAGGTATCTGCACAGATTGGGGAGCAGCTTCTGCGCGGCGGGTTCCTTCTCCGTGCGGCCGGTGAGATCGAGCTGGCAGAAGATAACCCGGCCATTGCCCTCCACGTATTCCAGCAACGGCGAGTATTGGAGGTCGAAGCTGCAGTCCAGGATGGGCAGGAAGTCGCCGCGCTCGGGCTTTTCGATGAGGATCGTCGCAACGTTGCCCTGGTTGCCGCAGCGCCACACGCGCGTGTTGGGAAAGCCGCACCATTTCCATTTCGGGTCGCCCATCTCCACGTCGTCAACGGCCAGGTACGGCGGCACCAGCGTTGCCGCGCCGCGCCAGTCATGCAGGTTGGCCTCAGAGAGGCCGTCCAACGCCGGGTGCATGGGCGCCCGCGCGAACGCCAACCGCTCGCCGTGGATGTTGATGCGGAACCCGAAGCGCCGGGTCAGGACCTCCTCGTCCTGCTCCAGGATCAGCACCTTCAGCCCGCCTGCGACGCCGCGCAGGATGGGGACCGCGCCCTCCGGTGCGAGCGCCTGCCGGCCGACGATCAGCACTCCGTACTCCTTGAGATCGCTGTCGGCCTGGACGCGCTGGTACTTGATGCCGGACTCATCCAACAGGTCCTTCATTGTGTCTTTGGGGTCATAGAGCGCGGCGGCGCGCACGAGCCGTGTCTGTTCCGTGGCGGGCAGGACGTCAATCGTGAAGCTGTCGTCCTGGCGCCCCGCCGGGCCGAAGTCAAAGCTCGCGGCGAGCTTGTGCTCGCCTGGCTTCAGCTCACGCGGGAGCGCGATGGATATGGGGATCAGCTCTTTCTCGCCGGCCTTCACAGTGACGTTGCCCGAGCGCTGGTCGCCGACCCGTACCGCAGCCGTCTCGGCTGCAGGCAGGCGGGACGCCTGCGGTACGGCCTCCAGCGCGCACGTCCACTTGCAGGTGATTTCGCGCCGCGAGTCGTTGAGCACGGCCAATTGCTTCTCGATTTTCTCGCCAGGCTGGAAGTTGTGGCCTTTCTCGGTGAAACGCTTGGGGCCGCCGCCGATGTAGCCCAGCAGCGGCTGGTTCCAGCGCGCGAACGAACGGCCCAACGGCGTCAGCTCGAAGTTCTCCGGATCGAAGGCGTGAATCTCCTGCCCGCCTGGCAGCAGCGTGTCCGGGAAAATCCCGGGCCGCTGCAGGTCTGTGAGCGAGTTCGGGACGCTCTTGGACTCCGTGGCCGGCGCGCGGACGCGGCGCCAGATGCCCTCCTGGTCCCAAGGCAGCATTGCCGAGGCCCCCCAGGTGCGGTGGGAGCGCCAGTTGTCGTCGCAAAAGAGCGCCTGGATCTGGAGGTAATTCTCCTCCTGCTTCTGCAGGTGCTTGATCAGCGTGGACCAGTGGAACGGCTTGCCGGCCGCGAAGAGCGCCTCCTCGTGGCGCAGGCTCTCGATCTTCGTGGGGGTCATGCGATAGGCCGGCTGCCCGAGATATGCCGCTGCAAACTCCGAATCCCAGACCTGCTGAAACGCCTCGCAGCGCCAGATGAACTGCGGGCCGCGGTAGCTCGACCAGGACGAGATGTGCGGCAGGCCCCACTCGACGAAGAACACCGGCTTGACCCCCACCGTCGCCCAGTGCTCCAGCCAGTCGCTGCGCTCCTGCCTGGGCGCCCAGTTCAGGTAGCAGTTGATCGTGTAGACGTCCGCGAGATTGCCGGATTGATGATGGTACACGGGCCGCGTCGGGTCGAGCGCCTTGGCGATGCCGGCGGCGATCTGCGCCTGGCCTCTGTTCTTCGCGTAATGGCTGCTCGCGGGGAAGTTGGGCGCGTACAGGCCGTCAATCTTCACGGGGTTCTGGTCGCCGAAGTAGCCCGTCGCGTTGTGGTTCATGCAGAACATGACGATGCTGGGGTGGTTCTGGACCCTCCGGATCAGGTACTCGCAGAGCTGCCGGTAACGCTCCTGTTGCTTCGGATCGTCCATCTTCCAGTTGAAGTCCTTGCAGTGCGGCAGCGCGAAGGACGCACACAGCCCCAGGCGGTCCGTCGCCTGGAAGAGCGCGTCCATGTACCCGACATCTCCCGGAGCGAAGCTGTAGTTGGACGTGATCAGCGAGTTGAACCCCAGCGCCTTCAACTGCCGGCAGGTGCTCTCGCATGCCGGCAGGCAGGACTTGTCCGCCGCGCTGCTGATGCTCGTCGTGAAGAGCGCACGCAGGTGCAGCGGCTTCCCATTGAGGTAGAAGGTGCGGCCGTCAACCCAGAACTCGCGAAAGCCAAACGCGGCCGGCAGGGATTCATCCAGGACCTTTCCGTCCGCGTCGCAAAGCGTCAGCACGGCCTCGTACATGTTCTCCGGCGCGTCGAGGTCCCACGGCCTGGCGTCTTTCCAGCTTGCGGAGAACGCGTACCGGCCCTGCTGAAGCTGCGCCGCGTCGAACGGCTCGGAGTCGAACTCCTTGGCGGCGTTTCCCTTGTCGAGAACGCGGGCCTTCAGCCTGTGTTTTCCGGCGCCGACTGTCACTTGTGTGTCGAATGTGATCTTGTTCTCGCGAGTGGACGTGACGACGTGGACGTCGCCGAGCACGTTCTCGCGCGGTTCGCTGACAAGAAAGACGTCGCCGGTGAGTCCCTTCAGGGTGACGTGCGCTTGCGTTGCGACAACGCGCTCGGGGGCTGAGAAAGACGTGCTCTCCTTCTCCAGCGGGCGCGCCGTCAACAGCACGGCCAGCATCTGCGTCTTCCCGGGTTGAACCGCGGCGCTCAGGTCCAGCCGCCCGCCGGGGAACCACACCTCGCCGGCCTGCTTCCCGTCCACGAACACCCGCGCGTGCGTCTGGACCAGACGCAAGTCCACGAGGATGCGCCGCCCCGTCCAACTGGCGGGCGCCTCGATCTCCCGCTTGTACCAGGCTTGCTCCAGGGACGCGGTCTTCACTTTCTCCTCGACAAGGTCCGAGACCCAGAGTGTCTGCGCGTCGCCGTTCCATCCGTACGGCCAGATCCCGGGCACTTTGAACCAGCCCCAACCCTCGCGCTCGCCGGGGACGTTCTCCGTGCTGGTCTCGAGCACCGGCCGGAAGCGCCACAACCCGTTGATGCAGATCTGCTCGCGCGTCGCGGAACTTGCTTTCTGAGCCTGCGCCATGTTCCAGGGTTCGCCCGCGCCCTCGGGAAGCGGCAGGTCCTCCTTGGCTTGCGAGCGCAACCGCAGCACGGATAGCTGTATGGCGTCGAACTCCGCCGTGCCTGAATCCCCGAGCATGGAGCAGCCCAGGGTGAATGTCGCCGCCCCCGCGGGCACGGGCAAGACGCGGTCGTAGACGACCCAGTCGGTAGTCCCGACCGCGTGGGGACTGTTGGGCCAGGGGTCCAGGTGCTTGTTCGCGGCATCGCGGAACTCCAGCGCCAGGCGCGCGTCCATCCAGCCCTCTTTTCCCAGCACGACGCCGGTCACGCGCATGCGGACCGACAGCTTCAGCTTGGCGATGTCCGGCGCGAGCTTTACCGTTTGACTCAACACGGAGCCCTTTTCGACACGCACCCATGTCTTGCCATTCTCCTTCAGCACGGCGGGCTTCCCGCCTGCTGCCCACCCGGCTGGCAGCCCCTTATCGTTTAGAGCGGTGAAGGAACCATTGGCAATCAGCGGTTCTGCCGCCGGCGCTGCTCCAGCGATGAGCAACCCCAGGAGACCGGCCAGGAGCGGGTACTGACAGGATTTAGTCTTCTGCATGATGTGCCCCCTTGCGTTCAGGACGCGGTGTGCTGTGCGGGTTTGGCGTGAGTATACCCCGGCTGCAATCACCGTCACGCGCAGAATCCGCCCCGGGAGCGGCCGGATTTCGAATTTGGAGTTTGTTGTTGCATAATATGCGATGCCATCGTATATTATATTCATGTGGATCGCACGCGACATCGAACCCCGTTTGCAGCGCTCAGCCCGAACGCGCCCGGTCGTGGTGTTGACTGGTGCGCGCCAGACGGGGAAGACCTCCACCTTGCGGCGGCTTTTCCCGAAGCACGGATTTGTATCCCTGGATCTGCCCACTGAGGCGGAACAAGCCGAGAAAGAACCCGCAGCTTTCCTCCGCCGCCATCCCGAGCCCTTGGTCGTTGACGAAGTACAATACGCGCCCGGATTGTTCCGGCACCTTAAAGCCGCGGTGGACGCCAACCGCAACCGCTATGGACAATACCTGTTGACGGGTTCGCAGAAGTTTACGCTGATGAAGGGCACAGCGGAATCGCTGGCAGGGCGGGCGGACATTGTGGAACTTGAGACGCTGTCGCTGGCTGAGATTCATGGCGCGCTGCCCAGAACAAGCACGGAGACCGCTGTCGTACAGGGAGGGTTTCCGGAGTTGTACGCCAACCCGGAGATTGACCGCGGCGCATTCCACCACTCCTATCTGGCCACGTATCTGGAGCGCGATGTGCGCTCGCTGGCGAACGTCGGGAGCCTGCGGGACTTTGAGCGTTTTCTCCGCGCCTGCGCCTTGCGCACCGCCAACTTGCTGAACAAAGCCGACCTTGCGCGCGACGTGGGCATTGCGCCTTCTACCGCCAATCAGTGGCTGTCCATACTGGAGGTCTCTGGGCAACTGGTCCTGCTGGAGCCGTGGTTCGCCAACCGTACCAAGTCCCTCGTCAAAAGCCCCAAACTCTACCTGGCCGACACGGGACTGCTGTGCGCGTTGCTGAATATCCGCTCGGCGGAGGCCCTGAGCCAGTCGCCGTTGGCGGGCGCCGTTTGGGAGACATTCGTTTTCGCCCAGTTGCGGCATCGCGAACGGTGCGCGGGACGCGCCGGCAGCCTGCACTTTTGGCGCGACCAGGCGCACGAGGTGGATTTTATGGTCGAGGCTGACGGACGGCTGGAACTCTTCGAAGCGAAGTGGGCCGAACTGCCCTCGGCTGCCGACGCCGCGAACCTGCTCTTCGTACGGGAGGTGGTGGGCAAGTCCCGCATCGCCGGCGGCGCGATCATCTGCCGCGCCCCCAACGCTTTTCCCCTGCCGAGCGGCTCCAGGGCGATACCCGTTACGGAGCTTGCTTAGCCGGGAACAAGAAGAAACAGACCACAGCAAGATTGCCTGGCTTGTAGTTGCAGTGGTCTGTCCCTTCTACTCGCAGTGGTCTGTCCCTTCTACCTCCTTCTCCTCAGCTAGTGTTTCACGGCGGGTGCTGTGGCGCTGCCGCGGGCGCTGATAGTGTACAAGGTTCCCACTATCATCTCAGTACTACTATTGGTGCCTTTTGACTTGGATTTCCCAGACATTTGCGTTGCCACCCAGGCCTGAACGTTGCCGAACTGGACCGATACCAGCGCCTGTTCGGTAAAGGAACTGTTGGCAGCCTCGATGTAGGACCGTTGGCAGAGGATGTTGTCGGTGGGTTTGGCATCAATAATCACGTCATGGGACTGCGGGATCTTTCGCGAGACCGTGATGAGAAGCGTCTTCTTCTTTGCGTTCCACTTCAGGGCAACGCTCCCGTATTCCACATAGTGCGGAGTATTGGTAACGCTTATGTCCATCACGTCAACAAACGTAGCGCTGCCTTTGGCCAAGTCCAGTTTTCCCCGGATCTTCCCAATGCCAGTGGACGGCGCCGCGCCGAGGGTGGAATTGAACAGATAGTCCCCCAACCCCACCACGACTTTCGTGTCCTTTCCGAGGGCGGAGAAATCGAGGGATTCGAGCGACACCGTCAGGGACGCGTTGAGCGCAGTCTTCTGTGCGATGCCAACTCCGCCATCGGAATCGTGTACGACGGCCGTAGAGTAGGCATCGCTGAGCTTCGCACTTATGCTGGCATTGTTGGAAGGCGGCGCCGCGATGGTGATTGCCAAGTCTACCGTGATGGAACCGGCCGAATTAGCCGCTGTCACCTTTCCGCTGTATTGCTGCGGGCCTTGTGGCATGCCCTTGATGATCTGATTCGGATTTTCATACTTGCTCGGGAAGGCATTGAGCCCATTTCGGATCTCGGGAGTAATGGTGAATTTCGGCGTAGGGCCGCTGCTGACGGGCAAAGGGAAAAACAGATATGACCCGGCCTGCCCTGTGATCGAGATGGGCGTGACCGCCAGTGGCGCGCCGGACCCGATATTGACGGCAAGCGTCTTAGTGTCGGTTCCCACGGAATTTGTCGCGGTCAGCGTTACGTTCGTCTGCCCTGCGGCGGTGGGCGTTCCGCCGATGTAAGTGCCGTCGAAGGAGAGCCCCGGAGGAAGCCCTTGGACGGAAAACGTGATTGGTACGCTCCCCGTGGCCGATAGGGCGTACTGGGCAACTGCGGAACCTGCCGTCCCGACCATCATCAACGGCGTGTTGGCAATGACCGGCGCGCCGGCGCCATTGGCGATGGTCAGATGAAGGTCCAGTTGATTGACGGAAGCGAAGGCGCCGAACGCCACAGGCGGCTGTGTAACAGTGACGTGCACCACGAATTGCCCTCCAACCGTGGGCGTGCCCGTAATCTCCCCGGTCCTTGTGTCTGCGGTCAGCCCTGGCGGCAGCGGCTGGAAACTGAAGTCGCTGGCGTTCAAGGCGCCTGTCTGGAAGCTGAACGGCACGCCCACTGTGCCCGTGGCAGTCGTGGGGCCATAGAGTTGAAGCGAATCCGTATAGTCGTATCCGTCCAAACTGTCCTCAGTCCCGTCGGGATTCGTGACGGTCACGGTGACGATCCCGCCGCTGGCAAAGGCCGGTGCAATGCACGTTATGGTTGAGGCGTTCTTTATGGTGACATTTGCCGCAGCCGCCGCGCCAAAGGTGACTGTTGCGCCGCTGGCGAAATTACTGCCGGTAATGGTCACGGCGGTTCCGCCCGCAGTGGGGCCGCCGGGCGGGGATAAGGCAGTGAGGAGAAGCGGCGCAGAGGGGGCTGGAACTGCAGGGTCGAAAATCTCTGCGCTGGCGAGAATGCCTCCGCCGCCGCCACTTCCGCCTGCAACCAGGACCTTCCCGTTGTTG
Source organism: Planctomycetota bacterium (assembly GCA_050010835.1). GTDB lineage: Bacteria > Planctomycetota > SZUA-567 > H5-PLA8 > H5-PLA8 > JAPLOD01. The sequence continues at coordinate 4,495 of JBEKKG010000096.1, read as the reverse complement.
AGGAGCGTTGCAGAGGATGACCGGGGAGTGTTCATAGGCCAAGTCGTCGTCCATTTTCCCGTGCCAGGGTCATAGATTTCGACGCTGGCGCGATCGACGATGACCTGGTCGCTGGACGATCCCGCCTGGCCCCCTGCGACCATCGCACGCCCGTCGTTCAGCAAGACGATTCCTGCCCACCGTGCTGCCGCCAGGCTGCCGGTCGCGCTCCAGGTTCCAGCAGCCGGATCATAAATCTCAGCGTTGGCCGTCACACCGCCTTCAGCGTTACCACCCCCTGCGGCCAGCACCCGGCCATCCTGGAGAAGGGCCAAGGCAGCGCTCCCGGCCGCCGCCCTGCTTCCCGTACCGCCCCACGATCCTGTTGCCGGATCGTAAATCTCGGCAGTCGCAAGATAATTGCCGTTGGAACTCATGCCCCCTGCAACGAGGACTTTCCCGTTCTTGAGTAACACGGCGGGTGCGCTGCGCGCCGTCGCCAGGCTTCCCGTGGCGCTCCATTTTCCCGAGGCCGGATCGTAGATTTCGGCGCTTGCCTGGTACGCATTGAAACTGTTCCCCATTCCGCCCAGCGCCAACACGCGGCCATCCCCTAACAGGACTAGAGAACAGGAGCGTGCCGCAGCCATGCTTCCCGTGGCGCTCCACGTCCCTGTTGCGGGATCGAAGACCTCAGCGCTGGCGACCATATTAGTGCCATCATATCCTCCTGCCACCAGGACGCGGCCATCGCTGAGCAGCACAGCCGCGCCGGCCCGTGGGGTAGCCATACTTCCCGTGGCGCTCCACGTTCCAGTTGCCGGATCGTAGATTTCGGCTGTCGCAAGAGGACTGAAGTCGGATCCGGTGCCCCCTGCCACGAGAACCTTCCCGTTCTTGAGCAGAATAGCGGGTCCGCTGCGCGCCGTCGGCATGCTGCCCGTGTAGCTCCAGGCAGTCGCGGCGCAGACCTCGCCGCTAGCGAGTAATGCCACAACAAGGCAAGGCAGACCAACGCGATGCCGGAGAGCTTTGGCCGGTGGTCTCAACAAAAACAGTCTCATGTTATTCCTCCCCCGAAAATTATGGATGCAACAACGAATATAATTGAACACAAGGAATTGTCCACTACGATTTCAACAAAGTCTCCGGGACAGTGACACATCTCTCCTGCGGCCTATTATTGGCTGCGGCACTGTCCCCTGTTGCCCCGATGGCTAAAGCTTGTCGTCTAGCGCAGGCTCAACATCGGGGGCCTTGGCCAGAACGGCTTTGCAGTCTCCGGGACAGTGACGCATCTGTTCTGCTGGCCTGCGTCAATTGCGCCAGTACCTGGAACTTCTGGCCCTGGAACTTCCTGCAACTCTGCCTTGCGCCGTTGTTTAGCGCCGTTCCTGGGGAACGCAAGAGCAGGTTGTGGGAATTGCCCCTGACGCAGTGCAAGCTGTGCGTTTGCCTTGGACAAGACGATAGGCTGGGCACTGTCCGCAGACGAATCTCCTGGGAAAACGGGGACAGGGCACTCTAGAGATCGGGTGCTCTGTACCGGATTTTACACGAGGGCATTGAACTGTTCGACAGATACCCCGAGGTCGTTGATGATGGCGCGCAGAGCGCCAATCGGAATATCGCCGCGCGAGTGGAAGGCAATAGTCGTGCTCCGCCCATCTGGATGTTTGTAGCGGCTATGCGAACCGGAACCGGACGTGTGGACATGAATGAACCCGAGCCCAAGCACGACCCTCTCGACTTCCCGCGGACGCGAGGGCCGCGGCCTCAGCGAACGACCACCTCCCTGGTTTCCACTTCTTGAGGTACGGGTTCTCCTTCCGCGAGCATGGACTCCACGACGCACCGGGCTGCGTCAGCCACATTCTTCAGAGCTTGTCTTCTGGTTCTTCCCCAACTGTGGCACCCAGGCAACGCAGGCACGCTGGCATTGTATGCGCCGGGCGACTCCGGGTCGGCAGTGATGACAGCGGTAAACTTCATGGCTCCTCCCCTTCTTTCTGCAGCCATCGTACCAGGAAAATCGTGGACGGGGCACTTCATCTTGACGGGCTTGCAGTCACTCGCCGACTTTCCGAAGAACCGCGTCTGCCAAAGCTTGGGTGATGTAGACGCCGTTCGCCTGGAGGGCCTCCAAGAAAGGCCGCAGTGCGTCAATCATGCCGCACTCTTTCGCCCGGCGAAGCAGCCCCAGGGTGCCCATGCACCTGATGTTCATGCGTTCGGCTATGCGCCGCGCCCGTGCATCGTCCACCAAGAACAGGCAGCCTGGCAAGGACTGCGCCAAGGCAATCGCCTCAGCTTCGCCGCGGCCCAACAAGATCCTCAAGGCGCCGGCTGCCTGTTGGTCTGGCTCTTCCTGAATGATCCATGACGCTGCCATTACCGCGGCCGCCCCTGGCAATTCCGCGTTCGCAGTCACCTCGCTCCAGACGGCTGGCGGCACTATGGTCTTCCGGGTGAGCCGGTGAAGCAATTCCAGTTGCCCTATGCGGGCCAAGCCGATGAGAGGGCCGCTGTCAACGGCTGCCAACGGCTCAATCATGCAATTCGTCCTGAATCTGGTCGTCGTCCAGGTTTATCACAGCGATCTTGAGACGTGCGAGTTCGTCCATGAAGCGGATCTTGTTTAATCCGGCGATCTCCGCAGCTTTGCCCACGGACACCCTTCTCAGTTCAAAGAGCTTCACGGCAAGCAGCAATCTCAATTCTTCTTCCAGGGATTCGCGTGACTTGCCGGAGGAGACCAGCAGGTCTTCGCTGTATGGAATGGTCAACTCTCTCATGCGCAGGCTCTCCTAAACCAGCCGACAATATCATAGCACGTTCAGAGTTCCAGCGACAGGGGGCAATTTCAACCGGGAAAACGGGGGGTGCACCCACCTGCTGGCCGCACGCCCAGCCGCGACTTGAATGTCAAGACCACTTGTGGTACACCCAGCCTTCGGAGCGAGGGGAGAACACAGATGACTAATCGGGAACTCTTTCAACAGATCATGTCCTACGGCCAGTTCGACCGCATGCCGGTGACGCACTGGACCGGCTGGACGGAGACGATGGACCGCTGGTACGGCGAAGGGTTGCCGCGCGGCGTGGACGCGAACTCGTTCTTCGGCACGCGCCCCATGTGGTGCGGTTTCGGCGTCCACCTGGGCCTGCTGCCGGCCTTTACTGAGGAAACGATCGAGGAGACACCTGAGTACCGCATCTTTCGCGCCTCAGACGGCGTGGTCCAGCAGGCTTGGCGGGGCAAGAGCAGCATCCCCCATTATATCGGCTTTACGCTCAAGACCGCCGCGGATTGGCCTGAATACAAGAAGCGCCTGCAGCCTGATCGGCTGCGCATTCCGTCCGAATTGGACGGGCAGATCGGTAACGCCAAGTATTCAGGCCTGCCCATAACCGTCAGCACCGCCAGCATGATGGGGGTGATCCGGAATTGGATGGGCGTGGAGAACATGTCCTACCTCATGTACGACGACCCGGACTGCTATGCAGACATGGTCAACACGCTGGCGGATTTGACGTGCTGGGGCCTGGACCAGGTGCTGCCGCGGGCCAAGGCGCTGGGCGTCGTCCCGGACATGGGCTTTGGCTGGGAGGACATCTGCGGCAAAAGCGGCCCGCTGGTGAGTCCTCCCATCTTCGAGCGTTGTGTGGCCGCGGGCTACCGCAAGATGCGTGACAAGCTCGAATCCCACGGCGTCAAGCTGCTCGGCATTGACACCGACGGCTACGTCGAGCCGCTGCTGGGGAACTGGCTGCGGGCCGGAGTCAACGTGCAGTTCCCGATAGAAGTCGGATCGTGGAAGGCGGACGGGATGAAGTACCGCCGGCAGTATGGCCGCGAATTGCGCATCGTCGGCCACTTCAACAAGCTGACCCTGGAACAATCCCAGGCCGCCGTCCTGGCGGAATTCGAGCGCCTCAAGCCGCTCCTGCGTGACGGCGGTTTCATGATGCTGCCCGACCACCTGATCACGCCGGGCGTGAGCCTGGACATGTACCGCTGGTTCCTTGACCAGATGCGGGCGCTGAGGATTCATTCCTAAAATCGGTGACAGACCACTCGAACTTGGGGTGTTTGGCGGGTGCATGCGCATGGCCTTGCACAACAGTCACTCTCCCCAGCCACCCGCCTCGTACTGAATGGCCATAAAATTATTTATCTAGTTTCCTGCACGCTACTTATGTGTTCACTAGCAATTCTCATGCCATTGGCTCAAACCATGCTTTCGCAGCGCCAGCCGTATTGTAATAGTAGCAGAAGGTGCTTGGCAGCACCGCGGTTCGTGTTTGCTCTTCCCTTGATGAGGAGGAGCTGATTGAAAGCAAAGGAGACCCAAAGCCATGTACGGTCCCTCACAGTTGCGCATTATCGGCATGGAACTTGCCCGTTCAGGCTGGTGCGTTGGCCCCGCCTTGCACGCCCTGCACTCCAACTACGAGTCCTTCCGCAGTCTCAGCGAAAGCACCCTCCGCAAACTGCTCAAGGACCCGCATTTCG
>JBEKKG010000095.1:0-13141 GCA_050010835.1 Planctomycetota bacterium | reverse complement strand
GGCCGGGTCGAGGTCATGGCCGAGGTGCGGCTGAACGGCCGGGACCTTGGCATCCTCTGGAAGCCGCCCTATCGTGTGGACGTCACAGAGGCCCTGAAGACCGGAGAGAACGCGCTGGAGATGCGGGTGGTCAACCTCTGGATCAACCGGATGATCGGCGACGAGCAACTCCCGGAGGACAGCGAGCGGAACGCGAACGGGACGCTCAAGAAATGGCCGGACTGGCTCTCTGAGGGGAAGCCCAGCCCTGCGGGCCGCTTCACCTTCACGTCGTGGCGGCTGTGGAAGAAAGACTCCCCGCTGGTCGAGTCCGGCCTGCTGGGGCCGGTCACGCTGCGGGTCGCGCGGGAGATTCGCCTGGATAGGCATTAGGCTTGAGGGTTGCGGCCTGAGTACGCAGGGTGACTCCAATCACGTCTTGCCCCTCGTCCCTCACACGTCACAAATCCTGAACGCCTGTTCCAGGGATGCAACCGGGTCGCGCTTGGGGATGAACTCCTGGCTGACGAAGCCCTTGAAGCCGCTCTCCGCAATGGCTTTCATGATGGCCGCATAGTTCAGTTCCTGCGTCTCATCAATCTCATTGCGCCCGGGCACGCCGCCGGTGTGAAAGTGGCCAATGAACTCCTTATTGGCCCGGATGGTGGCGATAACATCCCCTTCCATGATCTGCATGTGATAGATGTCGTAGAGCAGTTTGAAGCGCTCGGAGCCAATCTTCTTGCACAAGGCCACGCCCCAGGGCGTGCGGTCGCACATGTAATCCTTGTGGTCGTGCTTGCTGTTGAGCAGTTCCATGCAGAGCGTGACCTTCTTCTCCTCAGCGTAGCCGAGGACGCGCTTGACGCCGAGGGCGCAGTTGTCGGAGCCTTCATCGTCGGCCATGCCTTTGCGGTTGCCGGAAAGGAGGATGACGCTGGGCAGTCCGTTCTCGGCCGCGCAGTCAATCGCAGTCCGTATGCCCGCCTCCAGTTTCTCGTGGTTCTCCTTGCGGTTCCAGTTGTCGCCGATTGAGCCGGCGCCGTTGAGCATGGCACAGGTCAGGCCGTGTTTCTTGAGGGTGGGGATGTCGTTGGGCCCCAGCAGCTCGATGGACTTGTAGCCAATCTTCTTGGCGGCGAGGCACAGGTCCTCGAGGGACATCTTGCCGTAGCACCATTTGCAGACGGACTGATTGATGTTGCCCTTGATCTTGTAGGGCTCGCCGGCAGCCGGCTTTTCATCCGCCGAGCTGCTTGAAGCGGCCAGCGTGCCCAACACTCCGATGGATGCCAGCTTGACTGCGTCCCTGCGTGTCACGGTTTCCTCCTCGCTCATGGCCTTCCCTTTCTGTTCCCAAGTTCACGGACCTGAGCGGCGCCCAGGCGGGCGTGCATGGACCACTCAAGCTTGCGGCTTGATACTTTAGGGCCATTGGGCCGGATAGGCAATTGCGTTTCACGGTTCATGTTCTGTGTTCTTGCTTTCTGCCTGCCCTTTCTTCTGCGCCAGCGCCCGGCGCAGGAAATCCGGCGTGAATATCACCGAACCTTCCGGGTCCTGGTCGGCTACAAAGAGGAAGACCACGGTCACCAAAAGCCAAAATCCTATGCAAGGCAAGACTTTCAATCTATCAGGAAGCGCGGCCACCCCCGTGCCACACGCCCCGGTACACAGGACCACGCCCAGAAGCTGCGCCAGCGAATAGCGCGTGAAGAAGAAGGCGATGATTACCCAGCGCACAAAGAAAGACATGGCCACACAGAAGAACGAGCCGAACACGAATAAGAAAGAGACCACAATAAGGACGATGGCGACGGGGCTCAAGAAGCTCAAGGAAAACACAAGCCCAATAACGGAAAATGCCAAAGCCCCTATACCCAGAAAAATCCCAATGAGGATCCCCCGAGCGCAACGCGCCCCGATTCGGCTCAAAGAGACACACGCCCGGAAGGCCTTTGGATGCACTGCGGCCAAAGGGTGTTTGCTCTGTGGGAGTTGCTCCGGCAAGACTGCTTACCTCCCGCTCTCTGTGTTCGCACTTCCCGCTGATGCATTCTTCCTTGCCAGCGCCCGGCGCAAGAAAGCCGGTGTGTACAGCGCCTCTTCGGGATCCTGTAGAATCACATAACCCCAAATCACCCATGCCAAAGCCCAAAGTCCCAGAATCGGCCACAGCTTCCAGGGACCCTGCAGCCTGGCTATCGCCGTGCCGCAGGTGCCTGTGAACAGGGCAACGCCCAGCAGTTGCGCCAGCGAATAGCGGGTGAAGAATATGGCGATGATGAGGAAGCGCACAACCGTAGAGATGACCACCACAAGGAACGAAGCGAACAGGAATAACAATGTGGCCCAGAAGAGGACCAAAGAAACATTAGAAGCACTTGCAGGGCGCTCGTACCAAATCAACGAGAACGCCCACACACAAGAGAACAGAATCAGAGTGCACCCTGAGGCAATGAGCATTCCCCAGGCGCAGCGCCACCTGAACCGGCGGCAAGAGACACAGGCGCGGAACGCCTCGGGATGCGCCGCGGCCAGAGGGTGCTTGCTTTGTGGGAGCTGCTCCGGCAAGACTGCTTACCTCCCGCTTTCTGTGTTCCCATTTTCTGCTTGTCTTCTCTTCCGTGCCAGCGCCCGGCGCAGGAAAGCCGGCGTGTAGACCGGCCCATCGGGGGCTTGGACCATCACGAAGAAGAAGACCGCTATCACCAAACAGGCCAGCACCAGGGCGGGGATGAGCTTCCATTCATCGGGCAATGCGGCAATGCCCGTGCCACATGCCCCAAAGCACAGTACGACACTCAGAAGTTGCGCCAGCGAATAGCGCGTGAAGAAAAAAGCGATGATGACCCAGCGCACAACAAAAGCGAGCACCTGGCCGGACACCGAACCCAACAAGAACCACAACGGCCAATAGAACATCAAGGTCGGCCTGAACACAAACACAACAGCGGCCAAAACGGCGAGGCCCAGGAGCGTGCCAAATGCACAGAGCCTCCCTACCCGGTTGCACCAGACACACGCCCGGAAGGCCCGCGGATGCACCGCGGCCAGGGGGTGCTTGCGTTCGGGCGGCTTGTACCTGACTGGCACACTCCTTTTTTCCACGCTTCACGCCTCACGTTTATCGGCTTCAGGCCCTGCGGGAATCTTTTTGGCCTCTCTCTTTTCGCGGATAGCCTTAAACTTCCTCGCGCGCAAAATTCGACTCAGGAACGCGGGCGTAAAGGATTCCCCTTCGGGGTCCTGCACCTGAATATAAACCACGCCCCACACCACCAGGACAACCAGAAAAAGAAGAGGCAATGCCTTGTAGTCCCCGGGCAGCGCCACTATCAGCGTCATGCAGGTGCTGACCGACAGTACCGCAACCATCATCTGCCCGAGGGAATAGCGGAAAAAGAACAGCACAATCAGGACGAAACGCAGCAGGGTAAAGAGAACCGCCAAGCTCACAGTAACATTGAGCAGGACCTCTGTTGCACTGGCGATTGCCAAGACAACCACCCCGTACCAGCCTGGACCTGCCGTGCGTCGTGAAGCGTCACTGGGGGCTAGCATTAACAAGAGGAATATGCAGAACAGCGCTATGAGGGCGGCATCCACACAGTAGCGCCGCATCTTGCGGAACAGGCTCAACGCCCGGAAGGCCCGCGGATGCACGGCGGCCAGCGGGTGCTTACTCTGTGGGAGTTGCTCCGGCAAGGCCGCTTACCTCCCACTCTCAGTGTTCCCATCTTCTGCCTGCTTCTTCTTGCGCTCCAGCGCTAAGCTCAGGAAAGCCGGCGTATACACCGGCCCTTCGGGATCCTGGGCGACTACGTAGAAGAAGACCGCAATCACCAAACACACCAGCGTCATAACAGGGATGGGCTTCCACCACTGGGGCAATGCTACAATCCCAGTGCCACAGGCGCCAAAGCATAGGACAACGCCAAGAAGCTGCGCCAGCGAATAGCGAGTGAAGAACAAGGCAACGAGGAGGAAGCGAGCAAGAAACGAGAACAGACCACCAAGCGCGCAACAAAACATGACTACCAAGGAGACACGGAGAGGGACAAAAGACCAGGCTGAGCGGAAGGCAAATGCGCCCACAATTCCAATGCCCATGCCGCAGAAGAAGATCCTCATGGAACGCCGGCAGAAGACACACGCCCGATAAGCCCACGGATGCACCGCGGCCAGCGGGTGCTTGCTTGGTGGGAGTTGCTCCGGCAAGACTGCTTACCTCCCGCTCTCTGTGTTGCCGCTTCCTGCTTGCGTCTTCTTCTTGGCCAGCGCGCGGCGCAGGAACGCCGGGGTGTACTTCACACCTTCAGGATCCTGGATCGTGACGAAGGTGAAGATCACGTACACTAGACAGACCAGTCCGATGATAGGGAGGATTTTCCAGAGATCAGGCAGTGCGGCGATTCCCGTCCCGCACGCGCCGATGGACAGAACAACAAGCATGAGTTGTGTCAGCGAATAGCGCGTGAAGAAGAAGGCGACGATAAGCCAGCGCACGAACATACAGATGACCACACCGAAGAACGTGCCGCATGCGAAGACCTTTGAGGCGCCGGAAAGGACCTCCGCAACCTTCCTGCAATCGCTCACTGCAAGCAATTGCGCGAAGACCCTGCACAATGCGGCAAGGGGCGCGCCCCAAAGGCTGCCCCAGCCCAGTTTGCGGCAGAAGGCGCAGGCTCGCAATGCCCGCGGGTGCACCGCGGCCAGAGGGTGCCTGCATTCCGGCGGCAGCTTGTGCCGGAGTTGCGCAATCCGCGCCTTCCACGACACACCCTTCACGGTTCACGCTCCACGTTTTGCCTGCTCGTTTCTTCTTCTCTCCGCCAGCGCCCGGCTCAGGAAAGCTGGCGTGTGCACCGGCCCTTCGGGATCTTGGTCGGCTACATAGAGGAGCACCACCATCACCAGAACGAACAATCCCATGGCTGGCACAAGTTTCCACATATCAGGCAGTGCGGCCATCCCCGTGCCACACGCCCCAATGCAGAGGACAACCCCCAGGAGCTGTGCCAGCGAATAGCGCGTAAAGAACAAGGCTATGATGAGTAAGCGGACAAAAAGCGAGATGACAACACCAAGTCCGGAACAAAGCATGGCTAACAATGAGACGTAGCAAGCGCCAGATAACCAATGTGGCTCGAAGACATGTGAGCACACGATTGAGCACACCCCACCAACAAACATGCCCAAGACGAATATCCACATGGACCGCCGGCAGAGTACACACGCCCGAAAGGCCCGCGGATGCACGGTGGCCAGAGGGTGCTCGGGTTCCCGTGGCAACTTATACCTGAGTTGCTCATCCCACCACTTCAGGATCACCGCTCCCCCCTTTACGTCGTTACGTCCGCCAATGCCTTCGCCAGCGCCTCGACGAAAAAGTACTCGCCCCACATCACGGATTCGTCCACGCCAAGCTGCTTGTGAATATGGTACACACCGTGCTTGAGTATGCCTTCCCAGCCCGGCTCGCGGCCCAGGTACTTCTCCGTGGTCAACGTGGCCATGATGCGGCGGAAACACCCGCGGTAAAGCATGCGTTTCTCGAAAGAAGCCGAGGCCAGCGAAAGGTTGTAAAGCCCCGAAGCCGCAATGGCCGCGGCGGAACTGTCCTCAAGGACGGCTCCTTTCGCCGCAGAGGAGGGTGGTGGAGCCTCGTAATCCCAAGGCGGCACGCCGTGTTCGGGAGTGTGAGCGATATAGAAGCGCGCGCAGGCTTCGCTGGCATCCAAATAGGCCGTGTCGCGGGTGAAATTGTAGGCCGTGCAGAAACCGTAGAGCGCCCAGGCCAAGCCGCGCGACCAGCAGGAGTCGCCGCGAAACCCCTGGTGGGTCGTCTGGCGCAGGCATTCGCCCGTCTCAAGATTGAAGAGCGCCTCATGCGCAGTCGAGCCGTCGCCGCGGACCAGGCAGCGCAGTGAAGTGCGGCAATGCGCGTTGGCGATGCGGCGCAATTCCGCGGCTTCCTTGAGTTTGCCGCGTTCCTCCAGCTTCTGCGCGGCGTAGTAGACGATCCCGACGTTCATCATGATGTCCACGAAGAGCGAGTCCTCGGAGACGAAGCTGCGCAGGTACTGGCCCTTCTCTTTGAAGCGCAGACTCATCGTGATTCCCGCCTGAATCAGCACGTCCTCAAGTTCCGGGGACATGACCCGATTTCCGGCAGTTTGGAAATCGGGATCGTGTCCCCGGAACTTCACGAACTGACAGCCCGTGCCACTGACGGCGTTGAGCCAGCGCAGGTAGGTGCTGTTGAAGATGAAGCCCAGGTCGTGGACGGCGCGGTCGTGCTGGCGGGGCGCCAGGGGCTTTGAGTAGCGGATGGCGTTGTCGAGCCAGTACTTGTTGCCGTTGCGCCCGTAGAAAATCCACATCATCCCCGGCAGGAAACCGTCGCACCAGTGGGTCCATTTTTCGCCCTCGTGCTTCCACTTGCCCTGCTGGGTATACATGGGGTAGTAATCCGGGTGCTGCTCGATCAAGGCCCGGACCTTGGCCTGAGCGAGATCGAAAGCAGACTCCAGTTGTGCGCGGTATAGCGTATCGGTGGACATGGGCAGGCGGGCTCCTTTCCGCGGCTGGTTCGCGTTGTGGACGGCTTTTTACCACAGAGACACAGAGACACAGAGAGGAGATTTTAGATTTGCGATTGCTCCCCCGGACATGCTCGAGTCGAAAATCGAAGTCCAAGAAGTCTTCTCTGTGCCTCTGTGTCTCTGTGTCTCTGTGTCTCTGTGTCTCTGTGGTGAATCTGGCGGCTTAAGGCAACCGTTCAATGAATTCCGCAATGGCCGCGTTGACGGCTTGGTAATGGGTGAAGAAGAGCGCGTGTCCGGCATCGGGCAAGGTCACCAACTGCGCACCGGGGATGCACTGCGCCAACTCCACGCCTGCCCGGTGTGGCAAGACATGGTCTTTCGCCCCGTGCAGAACGAGCACAGGCAGGTCCAGTGTGCGCGCGGCGGTGAGTTGGTTCTGCGTCGTCAGTGCGAGCGCGGCGAGGCGGTAATACTCGCGCGTGCGCTCCAGCTTGCAGGACACCAGCCAGTCGGCGTCGCCGTGGTGGATTTTGCCGAAAAGGCGCGTCCAGGCCACGACGTGCCGGGCCACCTGGCGTGACAGTTTCAGCGGTATAAACTGCGCCAGCGCAGGCCCGCTGAGGCGCAATGGCCACTTTACGTGAGCACAGTTCCCGAACGAGCCCAGCAGGATCAAGCCGCGCAGTTTCACGCGGGCACGGATGGCCGCCGCGAGGGCCACTGCGCCGCCCATGGAACAACCGGCCAGGACAACCCCCTTGCAACGCTGCGCCAGGCCGCAGGCCGCGATGTAGTCCTCAGCGTGCCGCGCGAAGTGCCCCAGCCCCTGCTCCCCTGGCACCGCCTCGTTCGGCATCTGGAAAAGGTGCAGCTCGGCTATCGCACCCAGGGGAAGCTGGCGGATGAACCCCAGCCCGTCCATGCCTAAACCCGGCAAGAGGACGAGCGCCGGTGCTTCAGCGTGGCTGCACATGTACGGCGCCCCCGCGGGCACAAGCGCCTCAAGTTGCTTGCCCTCCGGCAGGGCCACGCAGTTTGCCCGCAAATGGCGCAGGTCCAGGGAGGGCGCGGGAGGAAGAGCGAGCGCGCCGGCAGGTCTGGTGGGAGGTATGGGAACTATGGGAGTTATGGGAGGTAGGAGAGTCATGCTATAGCCTAACACGCGCGCAGGCATATCTCCTGTCACTTGCCACCTTTTACTCGCCCCTCGTCCCTCGCCCCTCGCCCCTCGCCCCTCGCCCCTCGCCCCTATTTGTCGAGGCTGTCTTTGGGCAGGCCGGTGGGACGCGGCGGCGGCTCCACCTCGCGGGCCTTCTTCTCCTTTTCCAGAATGCTTTCGCCCTCCTTCTTCCAGTAATCCATCCAGAAGGAGCTGAGGCTGCGGACGTCCCGCGCCGCACTCTTCTCTCCGGTCAGCTTTTGCAGCGCCCTGTCGTAAGCCTCCACCAGCGCGGGGTCGGCTGCCGGACCTTTGTCGCGCGCCGCGCCGGCGAGATCCATGAGCGCATAGGCCAGCACCTTGATGGCTTCGCCGCGCACAGTCGCATTGGCCAGGGCCTCGGCGGCACCGAGGCGCACGCTGACCAAAGGGTCGAGGAGCATGCCCATGAGCGGCTTGACGAAGTAGCCGTCCGGGTCGGGCGTCGCGGCCATCGCTGCGCAAGCCGAGATGCGGACCACCGCGCGCGAGTCGGCCAGCAGGCCCGTGAGCAGGCGCAGGGATTCCTTCTCCTTCAGACCGTGCAGCATCTGGACGGCTTCAGCCTTGCGCGCCGGCGTCTCCGCTGTCTGATAGGCAATCAGGAAACGCTCCCGCAGAAGCTGCTCCGCGGAGACTTCCTTTTTGGCTTCCGCCGGAGGCGGTTGCTCGGCGGGGACGGGAGCGGGCTCGCCCGCGCGCAACTGGTTCACCGCAGAGACGCAAAGGACGCAGAGGAGAGAACGTTTCAGATTTCCGGTTGCTGGTTTCATAGGCTGGCCTTCCTTATTCCGCCTCACCTTCACAGCTTCATACAGCCTTAGGCCGCCTGGCGCAAGCGCGAGCGCGCAGCGCCAAGCTGAAACTGGCTTCTTCGTCTTCTTCATTGACAGGCTGCCTTGCGCGGGCTATTCTACCATTAGGCGCTTGAAGAGAAGGACGCATGAGAGTCTTCATAAGTCACAGTCAGAGGGATCGTGGCTTCGTCAGAAAGCTGGTTCCCTATCTCACGCAAGCTGGCTGCCAGGTATGGTCCGATGCCGAACTTGGGCCTGGGGAGAACTACCCGCTGGCAATTGGCAAAGCCCTCGAAAGGTCAAATGCGATGGTGGTGGTTCTGTCGCCAGATGCAGTTCAATCCGCCTGGGTGCTGGGGGAGATAGAGTACGCTTTGGGGTCGCCTAAGTTCAAAGGGCGGCTGATTACCGTGGAGGTCCGACCGACAAAGGGCACGCCGTGGATTCTCCGGAAGCTCAACCTGATCCGTGCGTCAAAAGACTTTGGGCAAACCGCTCGCCAGATTGTCACTCAGCTTCACCAATCTACTGCGAAGGCCAGTGCATGAACTGGGGGTGCCCCTTTGCCTTTGCGGCCTAAGAAGGTATTTCTTTCGCATTCCAGCCGGGACCGTGTTTTCGCCGACAGACTTGTCAGCTTGTTGCGAAGCCACGGGGTCCGCGTGTGGTACAGCCGGACGCATATTCGAGGGGCTCAGCAGTGGCACGATGAGATCGGACGAGCCTTGGCGCGCTGTGATTGGTTTCTGCTTGTTCTATCGCCACACTCTGTCAAGTCGCTCTGGGTGAAGCGCGAACTCCTGTACGCTCTGCAAAAAAAGCGATACGAAGAGAGGATCATCCCGCTACTGTACAAGAAGTGTCGTTACGAAAAGTTGTCGTGGACCCTCGACGCCTCTCAGTTCGTGCCTTTCGCATCGGGATTCGATGCCGGATGTGAGCAACTGTTACGCATTTGGGGACTCCCCGCCAAACGCAAACGAAGAAAGCGGCGCCAAAGCCCCTGAGCGCTCTGGAGCACGCTTGGTGCTCCTTCGCGCTTACTCAAACAGCGCCCTCATCATCGGCCCGTAGAGCGGGAAGGCTTCGCACAAATCCATCGTCGTCTTGCGCAGCCTGGCGTGCAGGGCGGTGTCCTTGGGGTTGGAAAGCGCCTGGTCAATCACGCCGGCGATGGCCTCAAATTCAGGCTCCTTCAGGCCGCGGGTCGTGCAGGCCGGCGAGCCGATGCGGATGCCGGCGGGGTCCAGGGGCGAGCTGTTGTCGAAGGGCACTTTGTTGGAGTTCACGGTGATGCCGAGTTTGTCGAGAATATCGCAGGCCAGCTTGCCCTTGATGTTCTTGTTGCGCAGGTCCACCAGCAGCAGGTGATTGTCGGTGCCGCCGGAGACGACGTGATAGCCGCGCTGGACCAGCGCGTTGGCCAGCGCCTGGGCATTGCGGATGATCTGCTTGCCGTAATCTGTGAATGAGGGCTGCAAGTTCTCCTTGAAGCCCACGGCCTTGGCGGCAATGACGTGCATCAGCGGGCCGCCTTGCACGCCGGGGATGACCATGCTGTCCACCAGCTCCGCCATCATCTTTACCCGCCCGCTCTTGGCCGCCTTGATGCCGAAGGGGTTCTCGAAGTCCCGGCCCATGAGGATCAGTCCGCCGCGCGGGCCGCGCAGGGTCTTGTGTGTCGTGGTCGTGACGATGTGGCAGTGCGGCACCGGGCTGGGCAGCAGGCCCTTGGCAATCAGCCCCGCCGGGTGCGCGATGTCCGCAAAGAGGAAGGCGCCCACTGCGTCGGCGATCTGGCGGAACCGGGCGAAATCAATAGAACGCGAATACGCGCTCGCGCCCACGGTGATCATCCGCGGCTTCTCCCGCTTGGCGACCTCAGCCACCTGATCGTAGTCAATGACCTCCGTCTGCTTGTCCACCCCGTAGGCCACAAAGCGGTAGAGCTGGCCTGAGAAATTCACGGCTGCACCGTGAGTCAGGTGTCCGCCGTGCGAGAGGTCCATGCCCAGGACCGTGTCGCCGGGCTTGAGGAAGGAGAAGTAGACCGCCATGTTGGCCTGCGAGCCGGAGTGGGGCTGGACGTTGGCATACGCGGCGCCGAAGAGCTGTTTGGCGCGCTCGCGCGCCAGGTTCTCGGCCACGTCCACGAACTCGCACCCGCCATAGTAGCGCTTGCCGGGATAACCTTCGGCGTACTTGTTGGTCAAGACGCTGCCCAGGGCCTGGAGGACGGCCAGGGAGACGTGGTTCTCGCTGGCAATCAGCTCAAGCTGTGTGTGCTGGCGGCGCACTTCGTTGCGCACGGCGTCGAAGACTTCCGGATCGAAACTGCGCAGTTCATCGAGCATTGCGTTAAGTACTCCTTCTTCTAAAGTGCCACGGGCAACCATGCCGTTCGGCTGCCCGTGCCGGTTGCACGAAGCCAACGTGAAACCGTAGTAAACAACAGAGAGGCTTAGGATGCAACTGGCGAATTCTTGGACTGCGGCGGTCTGTGACCGCCGCGGGTGAACCGGCAATTGTATTTGCGGCAACAGACCGGTAATCTTCCGCCTGTGAACTACGATATCGAAATTACGGATGAAGCGAAGGAGAAGCTTCGCTCCATGCCCAAAGAGGTTCGCCGGTTGATTGGCCACAGGATTTTCCTCCTGCAAGACGATCTCGGCGGCGATGTCCAGAAACTGCGTGGGTCAAAGAACGAATACCGATTGCGAGCCGGCAATTACCGGGTACTATTTGAACTGGAAGGGAGAAAGATCATCGTCTACGCCGTAGGTGATCGAAAGGACATTTACCGATGAGCACTGCAGTTATCAGCCGAAAACCAGAACGAACCGCTCTGGACGCGCAGATTCGGCGCGCCAAAGCCGTCCTGCGGGAACTGCGAGACGTTTTGGAGGACCTGGAAGACCGCCGCGAACTGGCCGCCGCCAAGAAACGCAACGCGGGAAAAACCGGCACCCCGTGGCGACAAGCCGCAAAAGAAATCGGCCTCTAAGCCCAGCGGGGTATCCCGCCCCAAGCGCAGCGCGGGGCGGGTGGCGCGAAAAGAACTGCGGCACCGGTCTCGAACAGCCGAGACCGGTGGCACCCGCCGGGAGCAAGGAGCGTGCGGAAATTGTAGGTAGACCCCGGCCACCCGCCAACTGGCGAAATCGGGCAGAGCAGTCTGAAACTAGGAGCCGGTCCGCGATTTGCAAAAGGCGGAGAACCTCTTGCGGAGGCGGGCCATCGCACCGGCGCAAATCTCGGAGACGCGCGACGAAGTCACGCCCAGATCCTGGGCGATCTCTTTGAGGCTGTTTCCACGAAAATAGTACTCCTCGACAACCTGGCGTTCGTTGCCCTCCAACTCGCGCAAAAGCATCTCACGGAACTCTTGGCGCTGCAACTCGGGAATCGGTGCTTCCCCTTGCCTGAGCACTGGCTGCTGCATGTTCGCTTACTCCTCGACGTTGGTCTTTGCCAATGCTCCAGAAGCGGGCGCTGATGGAACGGCGTCACTAAGCGAAGCCCTTGCCCTTGCAACAAACCGTCTCAATATCTCCTGCACGAAAGCACTCCGCCGGTAATTCAGTTTTTTCCCCCACCGCCACTTCGTAATGCCGCAGCTCTTCTACCTGCCGGCCCCAGCCTTCTAGGAGCCAAGCGGACGATTTTGTGTCCCGACGCGCGCTGTGCCCTGCGCAGGTCCTCGCAGATGGCCGCAAGGTCCCCGCCGAACTTCCTTGTATGTTCCATGCGCGCCTTACGGACCTCTCCAACAATCGGGTTTTTCATTGGCTTAGCCCCAGCTCAATGCCCGCCGGCAGGCCCCACGCTGCGCATGGACTCCGCGCCGCTGAGTTTGGGCCAGAAGAAACCGTAGAAGGCAATGAAGGCAAAACAGACCATTGGCACTATGAAGCCCCGCGACATGTCGTACTGGTCGGCGACGTAGCCCATCAGCTTGGGCAAAATGGCCCCGCCCATAATGGCCATGACAATAAAGGCCGAGGCCTTCTTCGCGCGGGCGCCCAGGCCGAAAATGCCGAGCGCGAAGATCGTCGGGAACATGATGGACATGAAGAAGTAGCTCAGGAATACGCAGAGCACCGAAAACCAGCCGAGCTTGAGGAAGACCAGGAAGCAAACCAAAACGTTCAACAAGCCGTACAGCCCGAGAGTCTTGTGCGCGGAGAAAGTCCGCAGCAGGCCCGCGCCAGTGAAGCGGCCGATCAGGAAGCAGATGAAAGCCAGCGAACAGAGGTAGGAAGCGCCCGTATCGCTGATGCTCAGGATGCTCCCGTTGAAAACAAGTTCCGCGGGGTAGGCGTCATGCAGCAGCAGACGGTTGAGGTGGGCCTGATTGACTTCTTTCTTCGCCGTCTCTTCGAGCCCCCACCGGGTTTCCCCACTCAGAGGGGTGGCGCCGGGTTGCTCCGCATCCTTGAGCTGCCGTTTGGCTTCGGCCTTCGCGGCCTTGTCGTCGAGCATCTGCTTGGTTGCCGCGCTCAAGGCCACGCCGGCGAAACGCTGCTCAGCGTAGAGCAGTTGTTCCGGTTTGACTCGGGTGGGATCCTGTTTGACGACCCTGTTCAATTCCTGCACCAGCGCGAGCCGCA
>JBEKKG010000094.1:0-19278 GCA_050010835.1 Planctomycetota bacterium | reverse complement strand
CGCTTCATCGAAACGCCCGGCTTCTGCGTAGGCCGCCGCCAGAACATCCAGACATCGCGGGTTCCCCATTAAATCGCCAGCCAATGCCTCTTCCGCCAGCCGCACGGCCGCACAACCGAAGCGCATGGCCAGCAGCCGGTCGAAAGTCGTCGGCCCGCCGCCACGCTGGAGGTGCCCGAGCACCAGCGAACGCGTTTCATAGCCCGTCATGGCATGAATCTGCGCCGCCAGGTGTTCCGCGACCCCGCCCAGAATCACTTCGTGGCCGGTTTCCCGGCCCTTGATGCTCAGCCCGCCGCCCTTGGGCTTCGCGCCCTCGGCCGCGACGACTATGGCGTAGTTGCGCCCGATTTCGTAGCGGTGCCGGATGGCCGCGCAGACCTTCTCCATGTCGTACTCGATCTCAGGGATCAGGATCACGTTCGCCGTGCCACTGATGCCGGAGTTCAGCGCGATCCAGCCGGCATAGCGGCCCATCAGCTCCACGACCATGACGCGCTCGTGGGCCTCGGCAGTGGAATGCAGGCGGTCAATGGCTTCGGTCGCCACGGAGACGGCGGAGTCGAAGCCGAAGGTCACCTGCGTGCCGCAGAGGTCGTTGTCAATGGTCTTGGGCACACCAATGACCTTGAGGCCCTTGGCAATGAATTTCTGAGCGATGCGCAACGAGCCGTCGCCGCCGATGGCGATGACTCCATCGGCGCCGGTTTCCCGGATGTGCTGCATGACCGTGTCGGAGATGTCCTTCAGTACGACTTTGCCATCTACCTTCTCAGGGTACTCAAAAGGATCGCCTTTGTTCGCCGTGCCCAGGATCGTGCCGCCCAAGTGCGAAATCCCGTGCACCCGCTCACGCTCCAACGGAATCAGCCCCTGCGGGTACTCCTCCAGCAGTCCGTTGTAACCGCGCCGGATGCCGGTCACCTTCCAGCCGCGCCGCAAGGCGCTGAGCGTCACCGCGCGGATGACCGCGTTCAGCCCTGGAGCATCCCCGCCTCCGGTGTTGACAAGAATGTGCATCAGTCCCCCCCTCCATGCCGTGGTCCCGAATGAAGATAAGAATTCTACCGTACCAATGCTAAAACAGAAAGCCAGAAAACGGAAAGCCGCGCGCGTAGGCGAGTCCCGAGGGTTCTGGATTCCGTTATTTGACATGAGAAGAAGGGGAGGAATGGGACTTATGAAACCGCTCCCATTCTCCCCATACTTCCCATACCAGGTAACCCCGAATCCTCGGGACTTGCTGACGCGCGCGGCCCGGAGACTGAACAGTTACCCTTCATAGGGTATTGGCTCGCACAGCGCCTGCAGGTTCTCAACCGGCGTGTTGACCGGGATTTCGCAGCCCGCGCCGGCCATGTACGGGTTGCCTACTTCCCGATACATGGCACGCAGGTCATCCTTGATCTTGGCAGGCAGGCTGTCCTGAACGCCGGCCACGGGATTGAGGTTTCCAACCAGCACGGTCTTCGGCCCCAGGACGCGGCGCGCCTTGACGAGGTTGACCTGCCAGTCCAGGTCCACGATCTCACAGCCGAGCCTGGCGATGCCCGGCAGGAGGTGTGTGATGTTGCCGCAGATGTGCAGACGCACGAGGCCGCCGCGGGCGTGGATAGCGTCCACCAGCAGTTTTTCGCGCGGCCAAATCAAGGTTTCGTAAAGCCCCGGGGAGACCTGGCTGGCGATGGCGTCGCCGATGCCGATCGTGTCCGCACCGGCCTCAAGCTGCGCCAGGGCGAAGGCGCTGCCCGCCGCAACGCAAAGGTCCATCACGCGGCCGCAGTAATCCGGATCGTCAATCAAGTCCATGAGGAAGTTGGTCGGAGTGCGCAGCGTGGACATTTCCGCGGCCGGGCCTTCGATCCAGCCCAGTATCGAATACTTGCCGTGCACCGCCTTCTTGTACTCTGCCACGGCGCGCACGCGGTCCAGCATGCGCGTGGACTGGCGCGGGTCGGGTTGCCGCAACTGCGCCAAGTCTGTCGAATCGCCAAGCGGCGCTTTGACGCAGCGCGGCACGCCGTCGCGGACGTACAGGATCTCGGCGCCGAAGCCTTGTGTTTCGCGGTAGGGGTCCGAGATGGTGCTCACCTGGTCGAAGCCGAAGAACTCGGCGCTCTTCAGGTTCGCTTCCACCAGCACGCGGTAGTCGGAAGCGAACGCAGCGTAGTTCGAGCCTATGAACCTGGCCGCGTAAGCCATCAAGATCGGCAAGCGGGGCAGCACGTCCACTTTACGGCCTTGCAGCATCCCCAGGTAACGTTCGTAGCTGGTCATGGTTCCTCCCTTTACGCCGCTCAAGCTTCCTTTTGCGCCAGCAGCTTCGCTATGATAAGCCCCGGCGCCAGCAGCGCCACGCAGCCCACTGCCCAGGGCCAGGCGCTCAGCCCCACAAAGCCCAGGATCAGGCCGGCATCGAGTACGCAAATGCCCATGACCCCCGCGCGCACCAGGTCCCGCGCGGCCTCAGGCGTCCCCAAGCGCCGCAGGCGGTGCGTCAGGAAGCTCAATGTTAGAGTCAGGGGCGCGAGAGCCAGCCAGGCCTCTTTCCCGCCGCTCAGGCCGGAGAAAAGGATTGCCGCTCCGCAGAACAACCAGCCCAGAAGGATGGCGCGCGCCTGCTTGCCGCGTTCTTCCTGGGCCGAGAAAGCGGTCAGACCAGCGGCATAAACTCCCACGGCCAGCGCCGGCGCCCAAGGCCACTCGAAAACATTGGAATTCTGCGCGTGGAACAGGAAATCCGGGTTCGCGGTCATGCCAAGCTGAACGTTCAGGAAACGGCAGGAACCGAGGACCAGTGGCCCTGTCACAGGATGCTTCTTGGAGCTGAAGTTGTAGAGCAGTATCGTGCCTGCCAGCAGCGCGCCCCGGACCAGCGCCGCCGGTCCGCTCCACCACGTCAGCCCTACGCCCAGCGCCATCAGGACCAGCGCGCACACTACGGCGCCCTTCAGCGAAACCTTTCCCGATGGCAGCGGACGCCCCGGCCGATGTTCAGCGTCTTCCTCGCGGTCGGCAATGTCATTGAACGCCATGCCGGCCATATACAGCGCCGCCGAGGCGCCAAGCAACGGCGCGGCCCGCCCTAACCCAAGCTCCCCCGGCGACGGCCAGGAACGGGAGATGGCCCCGCCCGCCAGAATGTCCGCCAGCGCCGTGAAGACGTTGGGCAAGCGGACCAGGCGCAGGTAAGAGGCCAAGTTCATCATTTTCGATTCTTGATTCTGCATTTTGGATTGAACAGTCAGGCTATAGCGGGCGCCCCAGGGCATTCAAGGCCAGAACGTAGAAGATCACGGCCACAAAGCCGCCCACGGTCCCGGCCAGGACCACGCTTGTCGACCTTAACGCCCCAAACCGCTCGCGGACACCCGCAGGTTTGCAGCAGAGCATGGCCACGGCCAGCCCGGCCAGTTGGCTGACCACGAGGACTGTCAAGAGCACGAACATGTACTTAGCCGGCCAGAAAAGATAGAGGCGGAATTCCATCTCGCGAACTGTATGTGCGGCCAGCAGGAAACTGGGCGTCAGTCCGGCCATCAACGCCCAGAAGTCTGTGATACCGTAAGCGATGCGCCCCCCTCGTTCACGGAAACTCTCCCAGGCGGCATACACTGCCACCAATTCGGCGAGCAGGAGGGGGAGAAAGTAGGCCCATACGCGCAACATCGCAGTGGCCCGCCAGGATAACAGGCCGCAGGCACCAGGGAAAGAGAAGACTGAGATGAGTGACGGGTGTGGATGTAGGGCAAGCTTTCCAGCTTGCCCGGACAAGCTGGAAAGCTTGTCCTACAACCCGACTTGTCCTTTGAGCGTTCGCACGGCCAAGGCGGGATTGGGAGCGCGGAAGACCGCGGTCCCGGCGACGATCACCTGTGCGCCGGCGGCACGGATTTGGCCAATGTTCTCCACGGTTACGCCGCCGTCAACCTCTAGCAGCACGCCGGGCCCGAAGACTTGGCGCGCCTGCGCGTACTTGGGGAGACACTCCGGCATCAGCTTCTGTCCGCCAAAGCCGGGGAAAATGGTCATGATCAGGAGCATCTGGATGAGACCGCCGTAGGACTGCACGGACTGCACCGTGGTCGGCGGGTTGATGGCCAACGCGGGGCGCGCTCCGGCGCGCAGGGCCAGCTCCAGCGCGGCGCGCGGAGCGCCGGGCGCTTCCGGGTGGACGCTGATCCAGTCCGCGCCGGCCTTGACGAACGCCTCCGCGAATTTCTCGGGATACTCGATCATCAAGTGGCAGTCCAAGGGCATCCTGGTGAGCTTCCGAATGGCTTCGACGATGAATGGCCCCAGCGTCAGGTTCGGGACGAAGTGGCCGTCCATCACGTCTACATGGAGCCAGTCGGCGCCCGCGGCTTCGACGGTCTGAATCTCATCCTTCAGCCGGCCGAAGTCGGCGGCCAGCAAGGAGGGGGCGATAAGAATGCGATTGGCTTTCATGTCAGAGAACCCGGTTCACGCAACGTGACCGTTGCACGGGATGTGCTTCCCGTCAAGCAGAAAGACGTCTCTCCGCCAGCGGATAGCTTTGCCCTTCAATCTGTCTTCGTTGGGGTGAGATTGCGCCAGCAGAGGGATGGCCCGCGTCGCCAGGGCAAAGTACTCTTGGTTCATCTCCAACCCGATGCTCTCAAGTCCGCGCGCGCTGGCCGCCGCGATCGTGGACCCGGATCCCATGAACGGATCGAAAATCACGCCTTCCCCCAACGGCAGCGCCGCGCGCACAATCTGGCGCAGAAACGCCTGCGGCTTCAGCGACGGGTGCGGGGCAATTTCACGCTCAACTCCCCGCGCCGGGCTGGAGTAGATCAGGTCCTTGAACGGCTCCGTGTCCGAGATGCGCCGCAAACCGCCGGTCTTCCACTTGCGCAGATTGTCCTGCACGCGGCCCTGGCAGGGCTTGCGGAACAGGCCCCACGGCTCCCAGCACGAGCGCGGCATCACGGATATCCCGGGAAACTCCCGGTGCGCGTTCTTGGGCCGGTCGCCGCCGCGCAACGTCTGCACCACGCGGATGATTTCGCCGCGCTTCTCAAAGCCCGCCTTGATGAACGGTTCGTAAACGAAATGCGAGACGAGCGGATTGGTGGCGATGAAGACGTGCGCGCCGGGCACCAGCACCGGCATAAGCTGCGCGGCCAAGCGAGAAAAGAAATCCCGCAACGCCGCGTGGTCCACCTCCCGCAGCACTGTGAAGCGCGGCAGCGGGCTGCGCTGGCAGCCGTCGAACGCCGGCGGGATGCGCCACACGCCGCCGCGCCCGTTCTTCAGCTTCTCCAATTCGCGCGGCGTGTACTCCAGCAGCCCATAAGGCGGGTCGGTGACGACCGCGTGGATGGAGAGCGGCTCTCTGTGCGCAAGCCACTCGAAAGCGTCGGCGCGGAGAATCTCGTAAGCCCCCAGCTTCCGCACCGGCGCGGCCTCAAACAGAGGCTTGGTCAAGTCGCATGCGCCAGACGTATGGCGCCGGACCGCCGCATGAATCATCTGAGCCGCCTCAACCGTGGCAGATTACGCTTAGTCCTTTGGCAAACGCGAAGAGTCATGCAGAGCCGTCACGGCCAAGTGCGCTTGCTGGGCCAGGATTTGCGCAATAGCAGAACCGGCGTCTGCTAAAGCTGCGGTGTGACCCTCCGCCTCCATCTCCGGGCCCGCTTCGAACAACATATCGCCAATACATTCGCCTGAGATGTCGCCCCAGACCATAATCTTCTCGCCAGGCCGGCAGAACTCAACGCCAACGATCACGGGGTCAATATCCGGGTGTGCTTCATTCTTGCAGGTCAGGTAAGAGGAGAAGAACCGGGGCAACTTCGTGCAATCGCCTTTTGCGTTGATTCCCGGCGGAAGGCTGTTTGCAATTGGCAATAAAACCTTTTGGATCGCTGCGTGCACTGCGTCCCAGTCCACCGCCTCAGGCAACTCCTTCCGAAAACTATGCACGCGCACCTTGTTCAGTGTTGTCGGCGCTTGCGTTTCAACAGTTGCTTTCATTCCTGGAACCCCACGACAGCCGCAGAGGCTGCTTTCATAAGACCTAATGTTAGCGGATGCACTTCTTCTCTCCCACGCCAAGCGGCCCATTCCACCAACTTCTCCATATCAATAATACCAGACGGGTCAGCAAATGTACCGCGGGCGTCCCGCCCGCTCGTGGCAGGCTGGCAGGGCGCGAGGACGAAGGCGGGCGGGACGCCCGCGGTACGCTCTGGGCCACGCAATTACTGACATGCACCCCCGGGCGTGCCGCCCTCTGCGGGTATATCAGGAAATGCTCTCAACATTTCCGGCAATCGTGACAGATTGAGCGCTTGGGCTTTGCGGCCGGGCTCGAGAGAAGTGAAAAAAGACAAGCCAGGCGCTGGCCTGGTCGCCCGGCCGTATCAATTCCAGGACGCGGTGTGAAATTTTTCGGGTTGAGCTTTCCAAATCTGTAGATAATCATCGGATTCCCGTCAGCGAGTCAACGGCCCTGGCCGTTTCCAGCCAGGGCCGTTCCCTGCGTTACGTCCCGGGGTTAGTATCCGACTTTGTGCGCCAACGCCATCAGGTCCGCCATGCGATTGGAGAAACCCCACTCGTTGTCGTACCAGGACAGCACCTTGAGCAGCTTCATGCCCTTGACGCACTTGGTCATCGTGGCATCCAGGATGCTGCTGTGCGGGTCGCCGATGATGTCGCTGCTGACTATGGGGTCCTCGGTATAATAGAGGATGCCCTTCATGGGCCCTGCCGCGGCAGCCTTCAGGGCCGCGTTGACCTTGGCCTCGTCAACGTCGCTCTCGACCTCGAAGGTGCAGTCAATGATCGAGCCGGTCGGGACCGGGACGCGCAAGGCCACGCCCTCGATCTTGCCTTTCAGGTCCGGGATCACGGCGCCGATGGCCTTCGACATGCCGGTGGACGTGGGGATGATGTTGATGCCGGCGGCGCGGGCGCGGCGCAGGTCCTTGTGGATCATGTCCAGGATGCGCTGGTCGTTGGTGTAGGCGTGGATGGTGCTGACCATGCCCTTCACGATCTTGAAATTGTCGTGGATCACCTTCACCACCGGAGCGGTACAGTTGGTGGTGCAACTCGCGTTGGACAGGAACTTGTGCTCCTTCTTCAGCTTGCCGTCATTGACGCCGATGACGATGGTCGCGTCCACTTCCTTGTCATCCTTGGCGGGGGCGCTGAGCAGGACTTTCTTGGCGCCCGCGATGAGGTGGTCTCCGAAGCCGCCTTTCTCGCTGGCCTTCGTGGTGAACACACCGGTGCACTCGGCGGCGATGTCCACCCCCAGGTCCTTCCAGGGCAGCTTGGCCGGAACCTTCTCCTTCACGCAGGGGATCTTCTTGCCGTTGATGAGGATGCCCTTGTCGTCCGCACCGACCTCTCCCGGAAACTTGCGGTGCACGGAATCGTACTTGAAGAGCATCGCCAGAGTCTTCGGATCATCCAGGTCGTTGATCGCCACAACTTCAAAGTCCTGGCGGTTTGCCAGCACGCGCATGACTAACCGGCCGATGCGCCCGAACCCATTGATTGCCACACGAATGGCCATGTTTGCCCTTTCGTAATCACACAGTTTCAGTCCGGTAAGCCCCCTCCCACCCTCCTTGCTCCGTGCCGCGCACGGATCGTGGAGCACCGGAAACCTGGACTGTATTTTGCTTCCGGCCGTTGTGAACGCTGCCTACGCTATAGCGCCCCAGCGTCAAGTCAACAGAACATCGGCTGGCCACCGGCCACGGGGAGTGTTTCATTTCAGTTAGGAGCGGGGGGCGCGTCGCCCGCCGTACCACGGGCGAAGGCGCCCGTGGCTCCTCGGCAGGCTAACTGAGATGAAACACTCCCCCGGCCACGGGCTACGGCTGCGCTCTCTTCTTCCATTGATCCAGCAGCTCGTTGATCTCATTGAGGTCCTTCTTATTTTCCTGGTACTCCGGGTCTTTTTCGATGGCGTTGATCGCGCCCTTGAAGTCGTTCGCCAACAGATAGTTTTTGGTCTTGTTGCGCAGGCGGTCTTGAAGGTTGTTGAGGTACTCCATGCGGCGCTTTTCAGCCTCAACCTTCGGCATCTGTTCCTTGACCTTCTCTGCAGTTTTTGTTTTCGGGTAGTCATCAAGGATCTTCTTCATGAGTGAAAGGGCCACATTGTAGACTTTGGTGGCGATGAATTTTTCTGCGTTGCGGTACAGCTTCTCGGCTTCCTTCTCATCCTTATCTACCACGGCGATTGCGACGTAGGCATCTATCTTAGCCAGGGTCTCTGGCACCCAACCCAGCCTGGAGCTGCCTTCCCACTGCTTCTGATAGCGCTCGATGGTCTTCTTCGCGGCATCAGCGGCTTCGGGAGTTTTGAGTTGCGCCACGACGTCCACCGCCTTGCGGACCTCCTTGTCCATCTTGGTCCACTCGTTATCAATCTGGCCCTGCAGCTTTCCGCATTCTTCCCGCGCCTGAGGGAAGCGCGCGGCGTAGGCGTCGCGGAAGGCCTTCTGCTTGACCTCGGCCTCGCCGAAGCGGCTCGACTCCAGGCACTTCTGGATTTCGTTCAGCCCCGCAAGCATCGCCCGTTTTTGGCCGACGCTTTCCGGCCCCAGAGCGACCTGCATTTCCCCTTTTAGGCTGATCGTCACGGCGCAACGCTTGCCTTCGCGCTTAAGCTCCACGTCGGTGGGTTTGGCGAACAGCAGGTCCAGTTGCAGCGGCTTGCTGGCGTTGAAGAGCAGTTCCTCGATGCCGGTGAGCGACTTGGCGCCTTCGGCGAGAGGGATCTGCTCCACCCCGCCGCCGCCCGCCTTGGGGGCCTCGATGTCTCCCTGCGAGATGTTGCCGGTGATGTAGAAGCGGAGCTGTGGAGTACTGGCGCCCGCCTGGGGCGTGTCCACGGCGGCGATCAGTTCCACGCCCTGCCCGCCCTGCCGCGCCTCAATGCGGTAATTGGTCAGGTCCATCAGCGCGAAATCGTAGATTTTTCCTTCGAATGAGACCGCGTTCGCCTCGGCCTTCATTTGCGGTTCCGCCGCACTGCCCAGGCCGGAGACAGACGCACCGTCAGGACTGACCAGCACCAAGTCCCCGCCCTCAATGACCAGGCCGCCCTGCAGTACGCCCGTGAACATGCCCTTGGTGCCCTCAAAGGCGACGCTCACTGAGCCGAATTTGACGGGGGGCGCCACCACCGGCGCAGCCCCCGGCTCTTCACGGAAGACCAGATCGTCAAAGCAGGCCTTGCCGTCGTTGCCCTGCACAAAGACCCCGGCCTTGGCCCGTTGCGCCCAGGCTGGGGGTGTCAGGTTGGCCTTCTTGTCCTTCCATTCCTGCGAACCTTTAAGGACCACCACGTTCTCACTGAACTTCCGCTCACCCTGAATCCAGCTTATGCGCAACCCGAACAAGCCCTCGCCGTCGTTGCGCATCATGCCTCTGAATTCGTAGACTTTGCCCGCTTCCACGGCGAAAGTGGCGGCCGTCTCGACAGCGGTCAGAGCTGCAGGATCCTTGCCGGCTTTGTTGATGCGCAGGCCCAGCTTGACGTCGTCCTTCCCGGCGTCGGCCTCCGGGACAATTTCCGCGCGGACTCCGGGCGCACCGCGAATTATACGGAAGTCCTTGGGATTGCCTTCGTCGTCGGTCCCCTGGCTGAAGTCGCCGTTGGTGATCTTGTTGCTCAGGTCAACCGGCTTGGGTTCCTCCTTCTTCTTGCCGGGAGCTTCCGTTCCAGGCTTGCCCAAGGCGGCCATCAGAACGGGAATCCCTTTCACAACTCCGAAGACAACGCCGAGGAAGACCAGGGCCGCCACGGCCACCAAGGCCGGCATGGGCACCCTGCGCCGCGGCTCGGCGAGTTTCGCCGCCAGTTTCTCAGGCTCAAGCGTCACTGTCCCGTAGAACGCCTCGTCCTCCACGGGCTTGCCGATGTTCTGAAATTCCAGCGTGGTCTTGCCCACGCGGACCTGCATGCCCACTGAAAGCGGCGTCTTGACGATCTTCTCGAACTCCGGCTTCTGTTTCGCCTTGATCCGCGTGCCATTCGTGGAGCCGAGGTCCGTAACCACGTAGCCGATCGGTTCCTTGGCGATCTCGGCATGGTAGTTGGAGACTGCGTCGTCCACCATCTGGATCGTGTTGCTGGAATGCCGGCCGATGGTCAGCGGCTTGGTGCCCAGTTCGTAGACTTGGCCTGAGTTGATGCCTTCCAGCACCTTGAGGATGTACTTGGGAGCGGTGGGCTCCGCGGCTTTCGGCGCCTCGGCAGGGACAGCAGCAGCAGCCGCGGCAGCCGCGGCGGGTGCAGCCGGTGGTTCTGGTGCAGCGGCAGGCGCCGCGGGCGCCGGGGCCGGCGGTGGCGCAGCAGGAGCCGTGGGCGGCGCTGGCGCGGCAGAAGCCGCGGACGGCGCGGGCGCGGCAGAAGCCGCGGGCGGCGGCGGCGCAGCAGAAGCCGCGGGCGGCGGCGCAGCAGAAGCTTCGGCTGGCGGTGCCGCGGCAGGCGCCCCGCCCGGGGTTGACATGATAGTCGGCGCAGTCAGGCTGACTGGCTGGGCCGGCGGTGGCGGCGGTGCCGGCTGGGCCGGCACGGCCGGGGCTGCGGGCTGGTCTTTGGGCGCGTTGGCTTCGTCAAAGAGGAAGTTTGTGCCCCCCAGCGTGATCTTGTCGCCTGGCCGCAGGAGCACCTCGCCTTGCAGCTTCACCCCGTTCAGCCGTGTGCCGTTGGTGGACTTGAGGTCCACCAATCTGAACCGCTCAGCGGCTTTCTCAATCCGGAAGTGTTGCCGGCTGGCCTTCTCGTCCACCACCTGGATGGTATTGGTGGAAGCGCGGCCGACGGTGGTCATGTCATCCACCAGTTCGTGGATCCGCACTTGGCCCGTGTGGTCTATGATCTTCAGTTGAACCATCTTGCTTCTGCCGAGGCCTTTAGAATGCCGTGCCGTTCGCGGCCGTCACGCGGCAACCAGAGCTTTGCCGGCCCTTGTCGTCGGGCGGCTCTTTCACTTGACGCGCCCATCCCCCAAATGCTGCCTCTTATCCCGCGGATTGTCAATGCGGTGTTGCAGGGCCGCCTCCTTCATTCTTGTTCCCAAAGTCGAAAGCCCAGTGAACATAATACAATACACCGTTGAGAATGCACAGCAGCAGAAACGGAGCTTTCCAGGCCCACACGCTGCCATCGGGAAGCAAGCCCGTCAACGCACCGCTGAGCGCTGTGCCGGGCGAGAGGCTCAAGAGCCAGTGCAGCAGGCCTCTCAACCCCCCGGACGCCGAGGTCCACCCGCCGGCCCCGCCAGGGCTGCTCAGGAACGCTTCCGCCAGGAAGTAGCCGCTCACTGGCAGCGCGATGATCCAAGTGAACATTATTCCTGCGAACGCCCGTGGGCAGAGCTGTGCCAGAAAAACACCCGCCAGCGCGCACAGCGCCAGCCACACGCAAGTCTGCAAGATGCCGGCGGGCGCCAGCGGGGTGAGCCGGCCCAACACCAGCAGGGCAAAGCCCAGGGATCCCGCTTGCCACACGGACGCAAAAAACGCAGGGCCGAGCAGCGCGGATGTGCCCCTCTCCCCTTGCGGGAGAGGGTAGGGTGAGGGGGCGGATGGCCCTCCCCCTTCCCCCGCCCGCAAGGGGAGGATGGAAAAAAAGAGCGGTGCACAGAACACCGCGAGCGCCAGTGCCAGCCCGCCCAGCAATTGGGGCAACAACTCCACCGGAATGGCGCCGCTGAACGGCAGGTTGAGACCGCCTGCGCCCAGCGCCCAGCAGGCAGCGCCGGCTTCGAGCAACGCCGTGGCGGCCAGCAGCACGGCCATGCGCAGCGGGGGAAAATGGCCGGTCGGAACAACGTGGTTGGCGCCCATAGGTTTGCAATTTCGCTCGTTGGAGGTCATTATATACTATGCGGGGTTGAAATCCCGGCCTTTTTTGGCTTGAGGCTTGAGACTTGAGGTTTGAGACTTTGGACATCCGGCGCTCACGGTAAGCAGGCAAAGCCAAGTGCCTAAAGCCTAATGCCTGGAAAACAATGAACCTCAGCAATACCGCAACCATGAAATGGGCCTCGGCGCTCAGCTTGGAAACTGACGTGGCCGGCGCCACCACGGAAGCCGTCACCGGCCTGAAGTCCAAGCTGGGCAACCGGCATCCGGACGTTGTGTTCGTCTTTGTCTCAGCGCACTTCCGGCCGCATTATCAAACCATCCTGGTCACCATCTTGAGGCAGTTCGCGCCCGCGCACGTGCTGGGCTGTTCCGGCGCGGGTGTGCTGGGCGACTGGCATGAGGCCGAGCAAGTGCCGGCGCTCGCCCTGGCCGGGGCCGTTCTGCCTAACGTCCAGATGAAACCGCTCCGGCTCACAGGTTCCTTGCTGCCCGGTTCTGACAGTAGTCCGCGGCTTTGGGAGGAGAAACTGGGCTTGAAGGCCAGCGCCGCTCCGCAGTTTATCCTGCTCGCCGATTCTGCTTCCATCAATGTGGATGATCTGCTGGCGGGCCTGGACTTCGCCTATCCTCAGGCCGCCAAGATTGGGGGCCTGGCCAGCGGCGGGCACCGGCCCGGGCAGGATGCGCTTTTCCTGGACAGCTACGTCTTCCATGACGGGGCCGTGGGCTTGGCCTTGAGCGGCGATGTGCGCCTGGACACCGTCGTGGCCCAAGGCTGCCGGCCCTTTGGCCCTGTGTTGGCCGTGACGAAGTGCGAGCCGAACGTCCTCCTCGAACTGGACCATCGCCCCGCCCTCGAAATCCTGCGCGCCTTGTATCGCCGCGCCAACGCACGCGACCAGGACCTGATGCCTACCTCGCTGCATCTCGGGCTGCTGATGGATCCTTTCAATCCCCAGCCGCCGGGCCCGGGCGATTTCCTCATCCGCACACCTATCGGCATGGACGCCAAGCGCGGGGCCCTGCTCGTCGCCGCGCGCCTGCATGACGGCCAGATCGTGCAGTTCCACCTGCGCGACCCCAGAGCCGCCAGTGAGGAACTCCTGGCCGTTCTGCGCAGCTATGGCGCCGCGCATCTGGCCGCCGCGCCAAGCGAGAGCGTGCCCCCGCCGCCGCGCGGCGCGCTGGCTTTCTGCTGCGCGGCACGCGGCAAGCGCCTTTACGGCGCCGCGGACCACGACACACACGCCTTCCGCGCCGAACTCGGCGATGTTCCGCTCACCGGTTTCTTTGCCAACGGTGAGATCGGCCCGGTCGGCGGCAATACCTACCTCCACGGCTTCACAAGCTGCTTCGGCATATTCGGGCCGAAGTGATTCGTGGATCGTGGATCGTGGGAGCGGTTCCATCGTTCCTATTCTTCCCATGCTTCCCATACCAGGCAACGCAGCGCTTCCCGTGACCGCTTGCTGACGCGCGCGGCCCGAACACTGAACAGTTGCCAATCTTCAATTTTTTCTGCCGGAAAACACGCCCTTCTTCGTTGATGGTTTAGAAGTGAGGCGCATGTAAGAAGTAAAAGCAACAGGTGTAGGGGTCACAGGAAGAATCTGTTTCGGAAGAACCTGGAAACCTGGCTCGGCGGGCGCTGTGCCTGCCGCTCCAGGGCGTGGGGAGAGTCTGTCCTTCGGCAACCTGAGACGCGAAACGTCAAGGAGACACAGCCATGAAACGCACCGAAGAAGAAGTTGTGCTCGCCGGCCTTGAGGTCCCTCAAGTGGAGGAAACAACCGAGGGCGACGCCTTCCTTTACGCCGTCACTTCCCAGACGCCGTGGTGGATTGTCTCAGTCCTGCTCCACGGCCTGGTCATTACCTTGGCCGCACTGATGTCAATTGGCATCAAGATCGAGGATGATGACCCACTCATGGTTGAGCAATGCGATTTCATCAAACAGAAAGAGTTGAACCTGCCGCCGCAGGAGCGGCCCAAAGAAGAGCCAGCGGACAGGTTGAAGTCCCCAGTAGATGTTCCGGCGACAGACGCCAACGCGCAGGAACACGACGACGTGCTTGTGCCGCCGGATTTGCTTGCCATTGCAGAACTGGGCAGCCATTTTGAAACCAACAATCCTGACCGCAAGGACACACAGAGCGCTTTGGGCGTCGAGGGTTCGCACATCTTCTACAGTGCCAGAGGCGTTGTTGACGATGTGGGCGGCGGAGGTCTGGGCGGCAACTGCCTGGAAGACCCGATAGGCCTGGGCGGAGGCGTCAGCCCGGGCACAGGCGGCGGATTTGGCGGCGGCAATGGCCCAGGCATCGGACCCGATAATGGACGCGGCTTTGGGAGCATCGGCAATCGCTTCGGCGGAGGCCGCACGCTTATGGTCAAGCGTTTCACCCACTCGACCAAGGCCCTTGACACTGTGGACTTCGGCCTCGGGTGGCTGGCCTATCACCAGGAACCAGACGGCCACTGGGATGCGAAGAAGTACGGCGCGGATGTCAAGACCGACACCGCCTGCACGGGCTTCGCCCTGCTGGCCTTTCTAGGGTCAGGCCATTCCGAGAGGAACGGTACTTTCAAGGGCAACGTGCAGCGCGCCGTGGCGTGGCTGAAGAGCAAGCAGGACGCCGACGGCATGATCTGGGACACCAGCGACGATCAGGCCCATCACCGCGCCAAAGGCTACCCCTGCGCCATTGCCACTCTGGCGCTGGTTGAGGCGGCTGCTATGGCGACAGTTCGCGACACCGTGGCCGCGGCACAGAAGGCCGTGGACTACTGCACCGAGAAACATCAGTCCGGAGAAGGGTACGAAAGAGGCGGCTGGCGTTATGCTCCCAAAGAGCTGGGCGACCTCTCTGTCACGGGCTGGTTCGTCATGGCCTTGAAGTCCGCCAAGGTCGCCAGGCTGAATGTGAATCCTCAGGCCTTCGATGCGGCGATCAAGTTCCTCGATTCAGTTGAGAAGAAGGACGCCGGCGGCGGCGCTTATGGGCCGGTCTCGCACTACTGGTACACGCCGGACAACGAACATGCTCAAACCGGGCACAGGCTGGCCGCAATCGGCAACCTGGTCCGCCAGTTCCTCGGCTGGAAGAAGGAGGAACTCCAGTCCAGCGTCGAGTGGCTGGTGAACAAAGGCGGAGTGCCTTCCTGGGGCGCCAATGGCGAGGCCGTGGACCTGTACTACTGGTACTACGGCTCGATGTGCCTGTTTCAGCAAGGCGGCGAGGTCTGGGAACGCTGGAATAAGGGCCTGCTGAGTGCGCTGCTCGACAACCAGTGCAAGCAGGGCGACGACAGAGGCAGTTGGAACCCTGTGGGCGAGTTCTCGCACGAGTGGGGCCGCGTGGGCCAGACGGCGCTCTCCAGCCTGTGCCTCGAAGTTTACTGGCGCTACAAACAGATGCAGAGCGACAAGTGAGGGGCGAGGGGCGAAAGACGAGTGGCAAGTGACATAGAGGTATGCCCGCGCGCGTGTTGCGCCAGGGCATACCTCTATCTGCTTCCCATAATTCCCATCGGACATGCCGGGGCGCGTGCTGTCCAATCGAAAATCGAAAATCAAAAATCGAAAATGCTGTTCTACCGCGCCTTGGTGGGGATGCCTTCGTCCATGTCCTTGTCCCGCGCTTGGTTCACGTCACGCTCCCGTCCCGCTTCGGGAATCTTAGTGGCGTTCTGGGCGCCGCGCGCCCAATCGGGGCGCACCTCCAGGACCTTCGCGATGCCCTGCCAATCCTCGGCATCTGTGCCGTTCTCGCCCGTCAGAATGCGCAAGGTCTCGACGGCCGCTTTTTTCACCTTGGGGTCGTCGCTGTCGGAGCCCACCAGGCCAACCAGGAAGTGCAGGCCGTCCAGGTCCTTGAAGGACGCCAGGTGCCTGAGCAACTCTTCCCGGCCGGGGCGGAAGCGATGGAAAGCACTGACGATGTAACTGGGCGTGCGTTTCTCGCCGATCTTGGACAGCGCCGCAGCGGCGCTCTCGCGCAGCTTCTCGTCGCGGTCGTCGAGCACCGCGTTAAGCAGCGCTTCCGTGGCTTCGGGCGCCTTGGCGCGCAGCTCGCCCAGCGAGAAGGCCGCGCAGATGCGCGCATCGCTGTCGCCGGACAGCTTCAGCACCTTGGTCAAGGGCTCAATGGCCCGCTGTTCGCCGAGGTACCCGAGGGCCATGGCGACGCCGTCAACTTTCTCGATGCGGCTGCTCAAGCGCGCGATCAGTTGCTCAGCGGTGCCCGGGCCTGCCAGGTTCACGATGGCCTGGGCGGCTTTAAGGCGCACCGGCTTGGCGCGGTCGCCGAGCATGTTCGTCACCGCCCCCACTACGTTTTCGCTCTTGTCGTTCATGCGCCCCAAGACGTCCGCGATGCCGCTGCGCTGGCGTTCGCTCTCGACGTTCTCCTTGTCCAGCAGATAAGGGATGACGCGCTTCTCCTCCTTCGTCAGCTCGCGCATCATCGCCGCGTATTCCTGTTCGTCCGCGTTCTCGAAGACATTGAGCGCGCGGTCCACAAGCTCCTTCAAGATCTTCTGGTCCTTGTTAGCCAGCTCGATGACCTTGGTCTGCAACTTCTTGATGTCCTCAGCCTGCCAGCCGCCTTCCTTGCCCGCCTTCTGTAGAGAGATCATGGCATCGGTTGACGCATCGAAGCGGCAGTTGGCCCCTTTGCGGGCCTCGCCCGGACCCGCGGCCGGTTCGAGGAGCTTGAGGATCACATCCAGCGAGACGCCTTCCTTGCACATTTTCTCGAGCTTGGCGTTGTCAATGACGTCGCCTGCCAGCGCCAGGTTCCCGGTCCAGGCGGCGCAGATGAGCAGCGCCACTGGACCCAGTGCCCGGAGGTAAGATGCCAGGAGCTTCACGAGTGCCACCCTCCTTCTCAGCCTGCTAATCTTCCTTCAACGCCGCCACAAGCTCGCTGGTGATTTTCATGGAATGGTGCACCGCACTGACATCGTCGTGATCGTCGAGGCGTTCCAGCAGCGCCAGGACTTTCTTCGCCGTGGCCACATCCACATCAACGGGGTTGTCCGGGAGGAAGCGCAGCTCCGCGCTCTCCACAGCGAGGTTCTTCGCCGCCAGCGCCTTGCGGACCGTCTCGAAACTCTCCACGCTCGTCAGAATCTCGTAGGTGTCGCCGAAAGTGCTCAAGTCATCGGCGCCGGCCTCCAGCACCAGATCCATGAGCTGCTCTTCCGCTATCTGGCTCGTCTTCACAGTGAGGACTCCCCGGCGTTTGAAGAGCCACAACACCGAGTTGGCGGCGGCGAGCTTGGCGCCGGAGGTCTCGAAGATGCGGGCCACTTCCGGCCGCGTGCGGTTGAGATTGTCGGTGATGGTTTCGACGACTATCGCCACGCCGCCCGGCCCGAAGCCCTCGTAGGTGATTTCCGTCAGCCGTTCGCCTTCGAGCAGCCCCGCGCCTTTCTTGATGGCGTGGTCAATCTTGTCCCTGGGCATGGACTGGGCGCGGGCCAGCTCGATGGCGTGGCGCAGGCCGAAGTTGCTGTCCGGGTCCGGCCCCTTGCGCGCCGCGACCATGAGGTTTTTCGACAATTTGGCGAAAATGTTGGCGCGCAGCCGGTCCTGCTTGCCTTTGCGGATCGCGATATTAGCCGAGTGCGAATGTCCAGCCATCAGTTCTCCTTCGATTGCGAAGCACCCCACCCCAATCTGCCGCGCTTCCCCTGTGCCCCTATTAGAACCGAAAGCGGCAAAGGAATCAAGCAGCGGAGTTTAGCGCATCCCCATGCTGCGCTGGTTCTCGACAAGCTGGAGCTGATCGTCCAGCCAGCGGGCCAAATGGCCGCGCGTCGGGATTCTCAGGATCAGCCCCGCAATGAGCAGCGCTGCGAGGGCCTCACTTCCCCAGTGTCCCTCAAGCATATAAGCGACCAGCATGAAGAACGCCGACCCCTCAAGCAACGCGGCGCGAATTACAGTCAGCTTGCGGTACTCCCAGCACAAAAGCGCCGCGTCGCCGTGCCGTTCGACGAACGTGGCTTCGAACACACTCGGGCTGGAAGAAGAGGGGAGAAACAACGCCCCAACCCGCAGAGCGCCGAAAGTTTGCGAGTCAACCTTCTGCTGTCCGGCGGCGATGCGGCGCCGGGCGTTGGCGAGCATCGCTCCTCCAACCACAACCCCTGCCATCCAGGTTAGGGCAGTGAACACCGCACCACTGCACAACATGAAGCCCGGAAACGGCAACGCCGGCTTGGCGCCAATGGGCAGGGAGACCGCGAGCACCCCGAACCCTATCACGCCCAGGCACATAGCGCCGACGATGATCTGCAAGCCGTGGAGCATGCGCGTGCATTCAGGGGTGTCAAGAATGGCAAGTGTGATCATTGCATTCCAAAGTCCCGCATCTTCTCCCACAGGTTCTTGCGCGAGATGTCGAGCAGCGCCGCGGCGCGCGTGCGGCTGCCGCCGGCGGCCTCCAGTGCGCGTTTGACGTATTCACGCTCCGCGTCCCCCACAATCTCGCGCAACGGGCGGAACCGGGACTCGCCAACTCCGGACTGTGTCTCCGGCGGGGCCGCCGGCGGCTGGGGCGCGGGGAGGTCCGGGGCATTCTGCGGCGTCTCTGGCGCCTTGAGCGCCCGGGGCGGGGCGTGCAGCCCTGCCGGCGCCAGCAGCAGGTGCTCTTCGCCCAGCAGCTCGGACCCTCCGGCCATGGCGATGGCGCGCAGCACCGCGTTCTCCAGTTCGCGCACGTTCCCCGGCCATTCGTATTGGCACATGCGCAGCACCGTTTCGGGCGCCACGTGGTATTGCCGCTCGCCGCCGTGCATGCGGATGAAGTGCTGGGTCAACAGCGGCACATCCGCGAGCCGCTCGCGCAGCGGCGGCAGGCGCAGTTCCACGACCCGCAGGCGGTAATACAGGTCTTCGCGGATGCGCCCTTGCTGGACCAGGAGGCCCAGGTCAACCTTGCAGGCCGTGATCACGCGCACGTCCAGCTTGAGGGTCTTGGTCCCGCCCAGGCGCTCGAATTCGCGCTCTTGCAGCACGCGCAGCAGCTTGACCTGCGTTTGCAGCGGCAGGTCGTCAATGTCATCCAGGAAAATAGAGCCGCCGTCGGCCAGTTCGAAGCGTCCCGGCTTGCGTTCCTTCGCGTCCGTGAAGGCGCCGCGCTCGTGGCCAAACAGCTCGTCCTCGAGCAGGCTCTCCGGCAGCGCCGCGCAGGAGACCTTGATCAGCGGCCTGGCCGCGCGGGGCGAGTGGCGGTGCAGCGCCTGGGCGGCCAGTTCCTTGCCCGTGCCCGATTCGCCCGTGATCAGCACCGTGGCGTCGGACGGCCCGATGGTTTCGATGATGCTGAACAGTTCCCGCATGCGCTCCGTATTGCCGACGATGCGGTCAATCTTGAAGCGGGCGGTGACCTGGGTCTT
>JBEKKG010000093.1:0-13185 GCA_050010835.1 Planctomycetota bacterium | reverse complement strand
CCCAAGTCGCACTCAGTATCGCCTGTGTAGTATGTCGTCGTTGTTCCAGCACGGCAGGCGTACTCCCATTCTGCCTCGGTGGGCAGCCGTACCGCGGGCGTCCCGCCCGCCTTCGTCAGTGCAGGCGAGACGCCTGCGGTACGTTCGGTCACCTTCTTGCAGAACTCCTGTGCGTCATCCCATGAAGCCGTTTCGACGGGCAACTTGGCGCCTTTGAAGTCGCTGGGATTCGTGCCCATGACCTGCTGGTACTGCTCCTGCGTTGTCAAGAACTTCGCCATGTAGAACGGCGTCGTCAGCGTGACCTCATGCGCCGGCTTTTCCTCCTCGTCTGAACTCTGGTAGCGGGCCAAGGCCGCCCCGTACTCCACCTGGGCCTGCGACAGCGTCTTCGTTGAAAACCACCAATGCATCCCGCCCAGGACGCACAGGCTGGCAGCGAATGCCATCGCCATGAACCGCCGCAGCGAATACTGGAACCTGGTCTTCTTCCGAATAGCCCGCACAATAGCGAAGCCAATGAGCACCAGCAGAATCCCGCCGCCTGCGGCCAGGACGGCCTTGCCTAAAACGATCTTCTTGTGCAAACCGTCCTCATCCACAGGCTGCGGTTCCGGCGTGCCCATGATGAACTTCCCCGCCGGGATCAACAGCAGTTCCAGATTCACGCCGTTGCCCAGGTCGAGCGCCTTTGCAGGCGGCAGGTTTGTGCGCTCGGCGTAGTGCTCAACCGCTTCGTGGCCGTCCCAGAGAGGAAACGGTTGCGCGTCTGCGCCACAGGCCAACGCGCAGGTCAGAAAGAGAGAGGCCCAAGTGCAATACATGACGGCATTGTACCGCGGTTTTTGCAGGGCGCAGGGGCAAACGCCGTAGCGCAGGCTTCCAGCCTGCTGTATCGCCGACTTCCAGTCGGCAGGGCCTGCATTGCTGTGAGCGTCCAGAGGATCTAGGGATGTTCTGCGGGCTGGAAGCCCGCGACACAGCAGACTGGAAGTCTGCGCTACAATCAGCGACATGCACCCCAGGCTGCTGTTGTTTTGGCCCTCCCCTTGCGTGAGGGGCAGAGGGAGGGTAAGAACATCCAATGGAAACAGTGGACACAACAACTATGGCACGTTCCAAGTCATCCGCGGCAGCATCCCGGCGCGAGCACCAGGCGCGAGCACCGGCAGTGCTGGAGAGCAGCAGCCTGGCCGCGCCACGCTCCCCTCCTGGCTCACCACTTCAGGCCGGCACCGACCCTGAACCGGAAGTGGATTTCAACATCCTGCGCCATGAGCCCCTGGTGAGCGAGTATCAGGACCAGACCTACCTCTACGCCCTGCCGCGCGGTCCGCGCTCGATCCATGCGACCTACGAAGTGGGTTCCGCCGCGCGTGCGCATTTCGAGCAGAGCCTTGGGCCGCGCTTCTTCGAGAACCACTACCTCGTCATGCGGGTGCGCCGGATTGACAACAACCAGAGCTGGGAGGTCGAGGACTTTCTGGATGAAAAGACCAACTACTGGCTGACTGTGGCCCCCAATGCCGAATACGAACTGGAGCTGGGTTACCGGCACAAGGGCACACGGAACTTCCATCACGCGGCCGCCTCCAACCGGGTGCGCACGCAACCGGAGGCCGAAACCCACGGCGAAAGCCAGAACGAATGGCGCGCCATCCAGGTCCAGGGCTACAGCCGCGAGGTCCCCGTCCGCACCGAAGAATGGCGCTGGAACATGTATGAATACTGGAAGAAAGGCAAGCTGGAGCGGCCCGAGGAGCAAGGCTGCTGGGCCTTGGTTCTGCACATGCACTTGCCTTTCGTCAAGCATCTGGAAGCCGCGGTGGCGCTGGAAGAGCAGTGGCTCTTCGAGGCCCTGACCAGTTGCTACACGCAACTGCTCAACGTCTTCTGGAACCTGGACCAGGCCAAAATTGACTTCCGCGTGGCCGTCGCGATCTCTCCGCCGCTCATCAGCATGCTTTCCGACCCTTGCCTGCAAGAGCGTTACCGCACGCACTTGAAAGAATTGCTGGCGCTGGCGGAAATGGAACTGCGCAATCAGCGGGGCAGCGTTTTCCAGGCCACCATCGAATCCATCCTGGGCCGCCTCCACGCCGCGCGCAAAGTGTTCGACGCCTACGGCGGGAATATCCTGAACGGCTTCCGCGACTACCAGAACCTCGAAAAACTGGAGATCCTCATTTGCCCGGGCACGCACCCGATCCTGCCCTTTTACATGCACTACCCGGAACTCGTGCGCGGGCACATCCAGTTGGCCTGCCGCCAGTATCAGCGCGTCTTCGGACGCTGGCCGCGCGGCGCCTGGCTGCCCGAGAACGCTTTCGTTCCCGGCTTGGACCAGTTCCTGGCCGCCGAGGGGCTCAAGTGGACGCTGGTCAATTCCACGGGCTTGACGCGCGGCAACACGCGCGTCTGGTTCAACACCGCGCGCCCGGTCATCACGCCTGGCAACCTGGCGGTCTTCGGCATAGACGAAGACACGCGCGCCCAGGTGTGGAGCCGCGAAGCCGGCTACCCCGGCGACGCCCGCTATAAAGAATGGTATCGCGACGTCGGCCAAGACGCCGCTTGGGACTATCTGCCAGAATACTGGCGCGCCTGCGGGGTGCGCCGCAATACAGGGCTGAAGTACTACCGCGTCACCGGCAATAAGACGCACTTGCACGAGAAACAACCCTATTGCCCGGATTGGGCCTGGCAGGCCGTGGCGGAACAGGCCGGGCAGTTCGTCTGCCATCGCGGCGCGCAGGCCCACAGCCAGCGCAGCAAACACGGCGTCAAGCCCATTACCGTCTCGGCGTACGATGCCGAACTCTTCGGCCACTGGTGGGAGGAAGGGCCGGCCTGGATCGAGATGGTCTTCCGCAAGCTGGCGTACGATCAGGCCGTGGTGCGGCCTGTCACACCGGGGGAGTTCCTCGCGGAGCAGCCCCGGCACCAGTTGCTCATGCCCGGCATGTCCACCTGGGGCAACAAGGCCACCTTTGAAACCTGGCTCGACGGCCGGCAGTTCCGTCCCAATGCCTGGGTGTACCGCCATCTCTTTCGCATCGGCGAACAGATGATCCGGCTGGCGAGCGAGCGGCGCGAGGCGCAGGGCCTGGAACGCCGCGCCTTGAACCAGGCCGCGCGCGAGATGATGCTCGCCCAGGCCAGCGACTGGACCTTCTTGATCTCGATGGACTCCTCCGCCCGCTATGCCGAGCTGCGTCTCGTCAAGCACATTGACCGCGCCAAGGAACTGCTGCGGCAGGTCGAGCGGCGCGAGATCAACGCCCATTATCTGAAGACCCTGGAGACCAACGACACGCTCTTGGGGGAGGACATGGATTTCAGGGTGTTCTGCAAGGGGTAGGGGAAAAGCGCCTCACCGCCGCATTTCCGGCGCGTAATCCGGGATGAGTTCGTGGTTATATGCGCCCGTATCCATGAGCACGAAGCCAATGAACAGGAAGACAAAGAGCAAAGCAGTGCACAAGACGACGAAGTTAATAGGCCGCTCGTAAAGCATGTGCATGAAGAAGAGCAGCACCAGGACCGCCTTGACCGTCGCAATCCCCAGCGCAATCCAGACGTTCATTGCGCCCAGATCAATCCGGCTGGCCACGACGGTGGCGGCAGTCAGGCCCAGCAGCGCCGCCCACACCGCCAGCAACCACACCAGCGGCAGGTGGCGTTCGCCGTCTTGAGCATGGGGTTCGGGAATCGGGACAGCAGGAGTGCTCATCGCCTAATCCTCAGCGCACCAGGTAAAGCAGCGGGAACAGGTAAATCCAGATGATGTCCACGAAATGCCAGTACAGTCCCACGAGATCAACCGGCGCGTAATAGGCGCTGCTGAACTCGCCGCGCCGCGCGCGCCGCAGGATCCAGATAATCACGCCCAGGCCCGCCAGAACGTGCAGCCCGTGCAGGCCCGTCATCACGAAGTAGATGCCGAAGAAAATGTGCGTGTAGCCCGGCAGCTTCGCGGGCTCCCCGGCGCTGTCCTGCGGCTGAAAAGCGGCCAAGCCCGCGGGAGGTTTACCAGGCTCAGGGCCGGTCCAGGCGTCGCTCTTCTTCTCCGGCTGTAGCGCAGGCGTCCCCGCCTGCTTTGCTTGTGGTGCAGGCGTCCCCGCCTGCGCATCCGCGCCTGCATGTCCCAGCTCAGGCTTGAAGTTCACTCCTGGCAGAAGATGGTGTTTCCATTTGTCGTGGTACTCGATCCCCTTTACGCCCATGAAGCACAGGCCCAGGAACACGGTCAGGCCGAGCATGGCCTGGAGTCCGCGCTGCTGGTTGCAGTGCGCGCAGTGGACGGCCCAGGCCATGGTCAGGGAGCTGCATATAAGCACCAGGGTATTGAGCGCGCCGAGTTTCCAGTTAAGGAACTGCGCCGCGCGCACGAAGACCTCGGGGTGGTTGTGCCGGTAGACTGCATAAACACAGAACAGGCCGCTGAACATCAGGATTTCCGTGGCCAGAAAGAGCCACATGCCGAGCTTGCCGGTCTGGAACTGCTGGCGCGGAGTATCGAACTGATGCGCCAGGAATGGCAGCCTGTGCTCGCCCGAGGGCCGGTCCGTTTCCGAAGTTGCCTGCATTTCCTAGTCCACCTCATTCACCACAGAGACACAGAGGCACAGAGAACAGATTTTGGGGATCCGAAACAATCGCCATTCCCATCTTTGCCTCCGCGGTGGCTGTTCAATCCACAATCCGAAATCGAGAATCAAGAATCCTTCTCTGTGTCTCTGTGTCTCTGTGGTGGATGTTCTGAGTTAGTTCCCTTGTCTGCGGTCCGCACGTAGCCGCCGCTGGCCGCATCGTACTCCAGGCCGCTGAAGTCGTAGGGATCGCCGGCCACAGGAGGCCGTTCAAAATTCTCCGTGGGCGGCGGCGAAGGGCATTGCCATTCCAGCGTGGCCGCGCCCCAGGGATTGGCCGGCGCGCGCCGCCCGCGAAACAGGGAGTGCAGCAGGCAGCCCGCGGCAATGAACAGGCCCGTGGCCAGCAGGAAGGAACCGATTGTGGATTCAACGTGATAGAACCGGAACTGCGGCAGGTAATTGTAGGTCCTTCGCGGCACGCCCTTGGTGCCCAGAATGAACTGCGGGAAGAACGTCAGGTTGAAACCCGCGAACACGATGAGACTCGCCAGCCGCCCCCAGAACTCGTTGTACATCCGGCCGAACATCTTCGGCCACCAGTAATGGATCGCCCCCAGCGTGGCGAAGACGCTGCCGCCCATGATGACGTAATGGAAATGCGCCACCACGAAGTACGTGTCGTGGACGTGCAGGTCCACGGGCAGCGTGGCCAGGAACAGGCCCGTCAGCCCGCCAATGCCGAACTGGAAGATGAAGGCCAGCGCGTAGCACATCGGCGCTTCCAGGCCGATGGACCCTTTGTACAGCGTCGCCAGCCAGTTGAAGACCTTGACCGCCGAAGGAATGGCCACGACGAAGCTCAGCAGGCTGAACAGCATCCCCGCCACTATGGATTGCCCGCTGGTGAACATGTGGTGGCCCCAGACCAGGAAGCCGATCAGCGCGATGGCCACCGAACTGCAGGCGATGAAGTGGTACCCGAAGATGTGCTTGCGGCTGAAGACCGAGATCAGCTCGCTGACCACGCCCATCGCCGGGAGGATCATGATGTACACGGCCGGGTGCGAGTAGAACCAGAAGAAGTGCTGGAACAACACCGGGTCGCCGCCCAGCCCGCTATCGAAAATCCCCACTCCGAACGACCGCTCCACCATCAGCAGGAGCAGCGTGATGCCCAGCACCGGCGTGGCCAGGACCTGGATGAGCGACGTGCCGTAAATCCCCCACAGGAAGAGCGGCATCTTGAACCAGGTCATCTCCGGGGGGCGCAGCATGTGGATCGTGGCGATGAAATTGAGGCCCGTCAGAATCGAGCTCAGGCCAATGATGAACACGCCGACGATCATGGGAATCACGCCCGCGGTCGCGGTGGTGGTGCTGTATGGCGTGTAGAACGTCCAGCCCGTATCCACGCCGCCCACCGCAATGGCCAGGACCGCCAGCGCCGCGCCC
Source organism: Planctomycetota bacterium (assembly GCA_050010835.1). Classification (GTDB taxonomy): domain Bacteria; phylum Planctomycetota; class SZUA-567; order H5-PLA8; family H5-PLA8; genus JAPLOD01. The sequence continues at coordinate 7,138 of JBEKKG010000093.1, read as the reverse complement.
GTCATGTACAGATACCAGCTCAGCAGATTCAAGCGCGGGAAGGCCAGGTCCTTGGCGCCGAGCATCAAGGGCAGCACGAAATTGCCGAAAATGCCGGGCAGGCCGGGGATGATGAACAGGAAAATCATGATCGCGCCGTGCAGCGTGAAGAATTGGTTATAGACGTTGGCGCCTCCAATGTCCTTGTGCGGCCATAGAAGAACGGTTCGCATGATCAGGGCCAGCAAACCGCCCGCAAAAAACGCCGAGAGCACCGACATCATGTACAAGAGCGCGATGCGCTTGTGGTCCAGCGTGAGCAGCCACGACCTCAGCCCCTGCGGCTCCGACAGATAACTCTTGGCGGAGGGTTCCGGGACGCCGGCGTAAGCCGCTGGGCTTGCGCGCGCTTCACTTTGCATCCTGGCCTCCCTTTTGTGGCGCAAGCGTCCCCGCTTGCGCTTGTGGCGTAGGCGTCTCCGCCTGCGGTTGTGGTGCAGGCGTCCCCGCTTGCGGTTTGGCCTGAGGTTGCGCGCCCTCGGGATGGTAGTGGCTGCTGAGAGACTTGATGAACTCGATCAACTCGCCGATCTCCTTGTCCGTTATGCGGCCCCGGAACGTAGGCATCTCGTTCCTGAAGCCTGCCACGATTTTCGCGCCGGGATCCAGGATGGACTCGCGGATATAGTCCTCATCCGCCAGCACGCGCGAGCCGTTATCAAGCGGTGTTTCGGCGCCGTACACGTCCTTGAACGTCGGGCCTATGCCCGCCCGCCCGTCCGTGGTGTGGCACTGGGCGCAGCCGAACTTGCCTATGTACAGGCGCCGCCCGCGTTCCGCCGGCGTGAGCGCGCCCAGCGTTTTCTCCTTTGCAGCCTTCAGCCAGCGGTCGAAGTCCGCGCGGTCCGGGTGGACGATGCAAACCGAGCGCATCTCCGAGTGCCTCGTGCCGCAGTACACCGAACACTGCACCATATATTCACCCGGCTCGGTGGCCGTGAACCACATCGTGTTGTAGCGGCCGGGCACAGCGTCCATCTTCAGCCGGAACGCAGGAATGAAGAAACCGTGGATCACGTCCGCCGAGGAAAGCACCAACCTGACCGGCTCGTTCGGCGGCACGTGCAGCTCAGCGGGCTCCTCGTCGCTGGCGGGCCACGCTTCGTAGCCTGTCTGCGGGTAAGTGTACGACCAGCGCCATTTCTGGCCCTGGACCTGGATCTCCAGAGCGTTTGCCGGGGCGGTGCGCAAGTCCAGATACGTCCTCAGCCCGAAATAGAACATCACCAGGACCAGCGCGATGGGGATGCCCGTCCAGATCGTTTCCAGGAGCAGACTGTGGCTCGGGCTGGGTTCGGGCCCCGCGCCTGCGCGCCGCCGGTAGCGCACCACAAACACGATCATCAACGTGGTAATGAGAACAAAGAAGAACAGCGAGATATAGAACACCAGAAAGAACAGCCAGTCAATCTGCTGTGCCGACGTGGAGGCCTGGCGCTGGAACCAGAATCCTTCGCCTCCCTGCGCGGCCAGAAGCCGATAGATGGGGAGCAGACCGCTCACTGCTTCAGCTCTCCTTCCGCGCCTTCTTTCCGCCGCGCGCGGTGCAGCCACGCCAGGCCGAGCAATATGGCGGCGACTGTCAGGATTCCGGTGATGCGCATGAGCTTCAGCGCCGAAAGCGAGTACTTGCCCTTCGCCGGGTCATACTGGTAGCAGAACAACGCCAGCTCATCGCTGGCCGTGCCGATCTTGCCCTGTCCGGCCTCGATCAGCGCCAGCCGCAGCGTCCGCGGCTCGAACGTCACGCCTTTCAGATACTGTGACAGCCGTCCCGCCGGCGTGCAGACGTAGAGCGACGCGGGGTGCGCATACATCTTGTCGCGTTCAACCCACTTGTAGCCGAAACCGATTGTCTCCGCCAGCCTGGCGATGCTGGCCTTTTCGCCGGTCAGGAAATGCACGCCCGTTCCCGCGCCGGGCCGCTCGTAGGCTTCGAGGAAGGATTCCTTCTTGCGCGCGGCCAGGCCGGGACCCTCCAGAGGATCGAAGCTGACGATAACGCATTCGTAATCCTTGCCCGGCGTCAATGAAACCTCCTTCATCGCGTCTACCATCCCGTTCAGCAGCGGCGTACAGAGCATCGGGCATTGGAAATAGACCAGCACCATCAGCACCGGACGGTTCTGGCCGAAGTAAGCGCCGAGCGTAACCTTCTTTCGCGCCTCGTCCACGAATTCCAGGCCCAAAGGCAACTGCGCATCGAGATGCTCAACCAGCTCGACTCCTTCAAACTCGCTGGGCAACGGCTCCTTGCGCCCGCCCTCTGCGGCCCCGCCTGCCCAGGCGCACACAGCCAGCAGCCACAGGGCGCATGCGCAGTACAGCGGCCGTCCGAGCCGCGCGCGTAAGCAAGCGGTCCGCTCCCTCACGGTCGCGGCTCTGAATGGTAAGGGGTTTATGCGGCGCTGTACTAATCCCAACTTCGTGCCTTTCACGGTCCACCCTCTTTCCCGCTCTCTTGCACCAGCAGCTCGATCGCGCGCTCTATCGGGATAGCGACGCTCTTTTTCTGCGCGTCCACCCAGCGGTAGCTATGAAGCTGGCCGTATTGTTGGGCTTCCACTTGCCGCAACTGCAGCGGCGCCTCCGTCCCCAGCTTGGCCTCCGTCTCAGCGCGTTCCAGGCGGTAGTACAGCGCCTCGAAGCCAATGATCAGCAAGAAGAACGCCAGCGCCGTCAAGATGCCGGTGACAGCCAGCTTCGGAGCATCAACATCGTTGCCAGACATCTACACGCTCCTCTTTCACCACAGAGACACAGAGACACAGAGAAGGACAAAAACTGGAGGTTTCACCATGTTTCGACAATCCAAAATCCAAAATCCTTTCTCTGTGTTCTCTGTGTCCTCTGTGGCTAATCAGTAGTTCTCCAACGTCAACGACTCCGCCAACTGCGGGTCTTTCACGGGAAGCAACGCCCGTCCGCCGCTGAACGCCAGCGCCCCCGCCAGGTAAATTCCGCCCAGCCCCACCAGGCATCCGGCATCGCTGAGACGCGGCGCCAGCGCCTGCGACTGCCATTCCGGGAATACCAGCCAGTAAAGGTCCACATAATGCAGCGCCAGCAGCCACACGCACCAGAAGCCCAGGGCCAGCTTGCGGCGCTTGATGTCCCGCGAAAGTAACGCGGCAAAAGGAATCAGCCAGTGCCCGAACAGGAGCACGAGGCTGGCGTAATTCCATGCGCCGGCTTCCGGGCCGGCACGCTTCATGAGCCAGACGGTTTCTTCCGGCAGGTCCGCGTACCAGATCAGCATGTATTGCGAGTAGGCGATGTAGGACCAGAAGAAGACGAAAGCGAAGAGCATTTTGCCCATGTCGTGATAGTGCTCAGCAGTCACCGCCCGCTTCAGCCGCCCCTGGGACTGCAAGGCCAGCACTGCCAGGGGCAACAGGGCGTAGAAGCCCACGGCGCAACCGGAGAAGAAATACACGCCGTAGATGGACGATTGCCAGGGCGCGTTGAGCGACATCAAGAAGTCCAGGCCGCCAAAGGCCACGCTGAAGGCATACAGCAACATGGCCAAGCCGCTCCAATAGCGGCTGCGCAAGGTCAGCCGCGCGTCGCCCGATTCGTCCTGCGCTACCGAGCGCCGCCAGAAGGACAGCGCCAGGCCGGCCCAGATCACGAAGTACAGCGCGCACCGTGCCAGGAGAAAATCCCGGCTCAGGAAAGCTACTGTGGCTGCAGGAAGAGAACCAGCGGGGACAGACAGCCAATTTCCAAACGGCCGGAAATTGGTGTCAGTCCCCGCTGCCACGGCCAAAGGCACGAAAAGCACGGCTATGAGAAGAAGGTTCGCGGCGAAGATCTCCGCCACACGCAGCACCACCACGCTCCAGGTTGCACGCACCAGATGGTGCAGCAGCACGAAGAACAGCGCGCCCAATGACAAGGTCAGCCAGAAGCAAAACGCCACGTAATACGACTGCCAGAAGCGAGCCGCCCCGCCTGTGCTCCCGGATGCCGCGAGCCAACTCCCGCCGACAAGGCCGGCGCCCAGGATGAGTCCGCCCAAGGCCAGGCCGTAGCGGGCCGCGGGCGGCAGCCTGCATTCCGCGTCGTCCGGTGCCCAGTCTCTTTCCACGGCTCCGCTCATCTCACTTCCTCGACGTACCGCGGGCGTCCCGCCCGCCTTTGAGCATGAGCGAACAGAGGCGACAGGGAAGGCGGGCGAGACGCCCGCGGTACACTCGGCCCGCTCATTTCAATTCCTCACGCTTCTCCATTGGCACGTCTTCCAGCCTGGCGTTCTGGCTGCGCTGCAAGGCGCGAATGTACATCACGATGGCCCAACGGTCCTCGATGCTGAGCTTTGAGCCATAAGGCGGCATGGTGCGCACGCCGTTGCTGATGGTGTTGAAGAGACTGCCGTGAGCCGTGTTGCGCAGCTTGTCGTCGTGATAGGAGACCGGCGCGACCCATTGCGCTTGTTCTTGAGCAGCCAGCTCAGCAGCCCGCACCGCCACCATGCCGTTGCCGTAGCCCGCCAGCCCGTGGCAAGGCGCGCAGTAAATGTCGAAACGCTCCTGCCCGCGCAGCAGCCGCTCCTTCGTTACGGCCAGAGGGAAGCGCGTGACGTACTGGCCGTTCTCCGTGCCGCGGCTTAAGCGTGTGTCTTCATTCAGTTCGCCGCGCGCGATCGTGCCGTCCACCGGCAAGCGCATGGCCCGCCCGTCGGCGAAGAGCGGGTTCTCCGCTTGCGCGCGGAACTTGGGCTGGTGGCCCATGTCCTGGACTATGGCGATGCGCGTCGCGGGGCCGGTCCGCCCGCGCGAGAGCGCGATGAGGAAGAAAGGCACGAGGCCCAAGAGGCCCAAGAGCACGGCGGTACACGCAAGCCAGCGCAGCATCGCCTCAGTCCTCCACCCGTTCCACGGCCAGCGCGCCCCGCGCGCGCAGCAGCGCCTCAGCCTGCCCGGCGTCAAATCTTGGGTCCGCCGCTTCGATTGCAATGAAGAAACGGTCGTCAGTCACGCGCCGGAAACGCGGCCGCTTGAAGAGCGCATGGTACAACTGCGGCAGTCCGTTCAGCCCCAGCATCCCTAGCACCGCGGCCCCAGCGGCGAAGAGTATCGTCAGCTCGAAGACCACGGGGATGTTCGCGGGCAGGCTGAAGTACGGCTTGCCGCTCACCAGCAGCGGATAGTCGCTGGTGTTGCAGAACCATTGCAGCCCCAAGCCGGTGCAAGCGCCGGCCAGCCCCGCCGCGAACACGAACCAAGCCAACCGCGTGGGCCGGATGCCCATAGCCTTGTCCAAGCCGTGTACGGCGTAAGGCGTGTGCGCGTCCCACTTGGTGAACCCCGCATCCCGCACCGCCGCCGCCGCCTGGAGCAGCGCTTGCGGCGTCGCGAACTCGGCGAGAATCCCAGCTTGAGGCTTGAGGCTTGAGGCTTGAGGAGCGGCGGGCGCCTCGCCAGCCGGCGGATTCCGGGGACACGATCCCGATTTCCAAACAGCCGGAAATCGGGTCATGTCCCCGGAATCCGGCAGCAGCGGCTTGATCTCCCCCATCGCCAGCATGGGCAGGTAGCGGCAGAAGAGCAGGAAGAAGGTGAAGAACAGCCCAAAGCTGCCCATGAACGTCAGGATCTCAACCCACGTCGGCGAATAATAGCCCCAGCTTGACGGCAGGTAATCCGCGGACAACGAACCGGCGATGATCACGAAGCGCTCAAACCACATGCCCACGTTCACCAGCACGCCCACGGCAAAAAGCGCCCACGGGTTCCTGCGGCACCACCGTATCCAGAACAGTTGCGGGACCACCACATTGCAGACGGTCATGGTCCAATAAGCCCAGGCGTAATCGCCGCGCGCGCGATACAGGAACACAAAGCCCTCATAAGGATCGCCGCAGTACCAGCCGTGGAGCAATTCGATGGCGTAAGCGAAGCCCACGATCAGCCCCGTGGCCAGGAGCAGTTTGGCCACGGCCTCCAGGTGGCGCGGCGTGACGAAATCCTTCAGGCCGAAGAACTGCCGCGCCGGGACCAGCAGCGTGAGCACCATCGCCAGCCCGCTGAAGATCGCGCCCGCGACAAAATACGGCGGGAAGATCGTCGAATGCCAGCCCCGCACGTTGGCCACCGCAAAATCAAAGCTCACCACCGAGTGTACGCTCAAGACCAGCGGCGTCGCCAACCCCGCCAGCAGCAGGTACGCCCGCTCGTAGACGTGCCAGTGCCGGTTTGAGCCGCGCCAGCCCAGGGCAAAGACACCGTACAGGATTTGCCGCAGCCGCCCCCGCGCGCGGTCGCGCAAGCTGGCCAGGTCCGGCAGCATGCCCACGTACCAGAACAGCAGCGAAACCGTGAAATAGGTGCTGACCGCGAACATGTCCCACAGCAGCGGGCTGCGGAACTGCGGCCACACGCCCATCTGGTTCGGATACGGCGCCAGCCAGTATTCCAACCACGGCCGGCCGACGTGAATGGCCGGGAAAATGCCCGCGCACATCACCGCAAAAATCGTCATGGCTTCCGCAAAACGGTTCACGCTGGTGCGCCAGCGCTGGCGGCATAGAAACAGGATCGCGCTGATCAGCGTCCCCGCGTGGCCGATGCCGATCCAGAAGACGAAGTTGGTGATGTCCCAGCCCCACGCCCCAGGCACCCGCAGCCCCCAGACGCCCACGCCCGTCCAGAAAAGATAGGCCACCATCAACCCCAGAATGCCTAGGAACGACACGGAAATACCGAACGCGATATACCAGGCCCGCGGCGGCCGGGGGCGCTCGACGATCCCGCAGATCGTGGCTGTCACGGACGATAACCCGTGCCCGCCCTCTATCCACTGCTCCTGAGGCACGCTCAAGTGCCAGGCCCTCCGCCGTTGTAGGACAGGCTTCCAGCCTGTCCCCACCAAGAACAGGACAGGCAAGATGCCTGTCCCCACCAAGAACAGGACAGGCAAGATGCCTGTCCTACAAGCTCGATTATGCTCCTCCGCTTCCGTCGTTCCAGATTCTCGCCAGGTAGCGTGTTCGCGGCTGCGTGTTGAGCTGCTCAAGCAGGCTGTATGCCCGCGGGCTGGCCGCCAGTTTCGCCACGCGGCTGTTGGGGTCGTTCAAGTCACCGAAGACAATCGCCTC